>CAZKAY010000016.1:0-29899 GCA_964550975.1 uncultured Thermoproteales archaeon
GTACCATATATTATAGAAGCGAACCCCCTCCAATAAATGTTAAGTTGACAGCACCGATAATATATCAGTAAGATATATAAATAATAATATAACTTATCTCCCTTAGATGAAAATATGGTTGATTTAAAGGAGATAATTAAATGTCAAAGAAATTTTGATAAAAAGCTTGGATGGTATTGGAATAGTTCAACAGATGAAGAGAAGATTAAATATCTACAGTATAGTGTAATTGCCTTGGCTGAGGAAGTTGGTGAATTTGCAGGTGTTGTGAAGAAGATTCTTAGAGAACATGGAACCCTGAAAAAACTTCCTGAGAAGAAAATTAAAAAACTGAGAGAAGAATTGATCGATATTTTCATATATATTATAAAAGTAGGAGATCAAGTCTTAGCTATGGATATAGAAAAAGAGTTCTTTAAAAAATTGAAAACTAATGAAGAAAGGTTTAAAATACAAAATACTAAAATACCGAGTACATAAAAGTAGATCGAATAAAATATAAAATTTAATTGAGGCTTAGTTAAATGAAAAAACGGAGAAAATTTCCTATCTAGTATTTTCCAAAACATTCTTTTACCATATGAGATCAGTAAAAAATATGAAGAAGAAATTATAGGAGAATTTGAAAGTAGCGTTGAGAAAAGATATTTTCATAAATTTATATCTATCTTGGATAGGGAATCTATTATTCTGGATCTTGCATGTGGAGATGGTATACATACTGTAAAACTTTCGGAACACTTTAAAACTGTTTTTATCCTCCATATATAATGTCTTAAAACCTGGGAGAATACTATATATGAGTGTAGAGACATAGATGTATCCAAATCTAGTAGATACTTTGAGGGGGTTCCTATGAGATTTAAAATTATTTCTTTATTGGAAATTTATAAGAAGAAAACCTCTCATGGGGGGAGAATATCTATATGGGATTTCAATAGAAAATATTTCTATACCACATTATCATGTACATATAGATAAATGGACTCTATGTAAAATACTCGATAAAAATGGTTTCAGGATAAAGGAAATCGATCTCTATGATGGCTACATATATGTATTATGTAGAAAAACATAGATTAAAGATTATCTATTAGTCTATCTATCTTCTCCTTTAATCTCGTCTCCGCCTCAACATATTTTTTTAATCTAGATATCGTTGATACTGGGGTTGGATCAACTCCCTTAATTATAGCCAGTAGAAATGATGTTAAATCACATATTATTAATATTGATAGAAGTTCTGCAAGAAGATTTGGACCCTCACCTATAATCTGAATATAATCTAAACCTATATCTCTAAATATTTCCTTCCAAAAATCTATAACTGCCCTTATATAGCTTGACTCTTTGCTCCCTCTAATAAGTACTGGTATATATTTTCCCTTCAATTCATTCTCCCATCCCATTATTTCATTATGATTTGCCTCAGGTAGTTCGGCGAAAAAGGCATGATGTTTTGCATTTTCATTCAACTGTGTTTTAAATCGGAATCCCAATGGAGTATATGGTTTATATGCATATATTAAGGGAATCTTCTCCCTAAGTTGTTTAGCAATATTCAGTGGAACATTTTCTTCATTAAATATGGTATGTTTTTCAACAAGATTTTCCAAATATTTTACTGTATCCATCAGCTCTTCTTCATCAAATCTAGCTATATCTATCTTATTAAAGATGTCTAATAGCGCTGAAATCATATATGCTATAGATGTTCTTGGAGGCCTACCCCTGGGTAAAAAATATATTGGTGCATTAATCTTTCTTGCAAGCTTTTCTAAAGTTCCATTGGAGGTTATGAATATTGGATATACCCCCCTTTTAATGCATTCTATTGATGCATATAATGTTTCGTTTGTCTCGCCAGAATAACTTACACTTATAAGTAAAGTATTTTCATCTATAAAACCTGGTATCATAAAGTCTCTGACAATTGTCACTGGAAGTCTAAGCGAATCATATAGATAGTAATATATTATATCGCTTCCAATTGCTGAGCCTCCCATCCCTATTAAAACAACCTTATCTATATTCTCTATACTTCTCCTAACTCCAGATATAACTATCTCCCTCGGAAGAGAAAGTCTAGAATATTTTTTAAAGGATTTCTCTAATTCTCTAGGAATACTTATTATTAATTGATACATATTATTTTTATCGACGCTTTTTATTTTCTCCATAACATCCATACTATTCACCTTGAATTATGATTGGATTTGTCCACGCCATTTTTCCATTCGAATCAATACATTGAATTCTTATATATTTCTCGCTCCCCCTTATACTATATTCTGCAGATGTTATCTCCTCTCCTCTTAAAGACATTATTCTCCTAGACCTATTTTTAGATCCTATAAAGCTTATATATTTTACAGGTGATGTTTCAACATAGATTTTATTCGATTCTATTTCAACGTTCTTTATCTCGGGACCACATGTAGAATAAAATAATCCATTTTTAATTGAATCAATTATACTGTTTAACTCAAGCCTACTAGCTTTAACCATTATCCATCCCTTTAATACATCTGGTTCATTTATCGGTGAAAAACTCCAGTGAGAATCGTCTACAGCAAATCCATATACGTATCTGCCAGCATCTAAAAGTAAATCCCAATGTATATATGAATAACCTTTATCATTAATCACATCGCATGTTGTATTATATACTTCAATACCAATATAGTTTTTAAGAAGCAATAGGTCTTCCAATGTAAGTGACGACCAATATGGATGCGCTATTATCGCCAATCCATTTTGACTGTTTATTTCATCTATAACCTGCTGCGGTGTAAGAGTCTTATCACTAATCTCTCTAAATATATTTAATGCAACTATATGTATAGATGCACCTAAATACATTTTACCTAAATTTATTTCCTCACCAGGAATTACTAAAAAATTATTTAAATCTGCATTCTCTCCTCTATAGAATATCCAATGATCCGTTATGGCTATAAAATCGTATCCATTAGACCTATACAAATATATCATTTGTTTAGGAGAAAGTTTTCCATCAGAATTCGTTGTATGTGTATGTAGATTACCCTTAAACCATCTACCAGAAATCTCAAAGGGATTATTAAAAAATGTTTTCAAGGGATCACCATATCATTCATTTATCTGTAATAGACATATAAGCATTGTTAGAAACTCCTATGAGAATATTTTACTGTATACATAATAGACTCCAACGATGAGAAATGCTATAATTATTATATAAACAATATTACTATAAAATATATTTGTAGATGAATTTGGAAGGAATAGCCTCATTTTATGCGTACTGTCAAGTAGTTTTCTACTATAAACTGTTTGTCCTAAAATAGTTATTTGCTGACCCCTATTTACTATATGTCTAGCTGGTATAATTATAACTATATTTTTTCCCCCGCCAGGATTAAACATATACTCCTCCTTATAAGCAAACTCCCATCTCCAGTTACTACCATTTCCACTATATCTCCACAATACAGGTATATAGCCTATAATATATTCAATCATATAGTCTGCTCCGATATCTTCAATCCTATATCCAGTAGTATTATCGTCATCTGCATCTAAGTATAAATGATATATACCTGCCGAAACTCCTCCAAACCAAGGTATGTTGCCTGCAACAGAGATAGAGAAGTATATATTTTCTCTTCTATATTCTCCCTTAATGTTCAAAATGTCTAGATATGATTGTTCGATATTATCCCTAGGATCATTTTTACTTATCTTCCATGTTAATATATTTTTCTTTAAATAATATATAAGATAGCCTCCTGAAACATTTTCTGAAGGACTACCTGGAAAAACGTCAAGCTCAGTTTTATCTAAAAATGTGGAAGCATAAATATATATTGAATTTACTTTAAATACCTTCTCCTTCGGTATTCGAATTATAAAATAATTATAGCCTATTCCACCACCTAAAATATGAATAGAATATATTTTTTCTCCATACGAGGAATATAGATATGAAAACATGGTTCCATTACAGCTTAGTATTGTTTCACATGTATATTCGCTATCAAAACCCAACTTCAGATTTCTACTATCTTTATCTACGTCAAATTGTAGGATCCAGTATTTATCACCAATAGAACAAATATTGATTTGAGAATATAATTCAAGTAAGATAAATATATTCTTGGTATCATTGTGGATATATAGGGATTTTATATCTAAATCATTTGGAACTATATATTCATCCGGTTCTTCATATATCTTCTCCATGTTCGCTTTAATAACGATATCATCCATATATATTTTAAACTTTTCAAATGCATGAAATCCTAGAAATGCTAAGCCATTGCAGTTTACTGGAAGGAGATCATCATCCCATATTTCATCTCTAACGCTATTACTCATATTTTTGGGATCGGTAATTGTTGCAATTATATGGTTCATATATTTATTTTTCTCATAGTTATATTCCCATCTAACCTCAACGTAGAAATTATACCATTTATCCATAGATATATGAAAATTTAAAGGTACGATCTTTATATTACTCCAAGTATTATTTACTACCTTATTAAATACCAGAGTGTCATATAATGAGTCTACAACAACCTCATATTTATCTGCTACCGTCTTAAATCTTGGAAATATATAGAAATTTCCGTATCCGGGATTTTGTGGAAGCAAAAATTTTACTTCGACGCTATAATTGTATGGCATTATAGCATAATTTAAAGGATTATTTTCTTCGCCATAATTTTTAATAACTATTATAGGCTCGTCTCTCTCTGTCTGCATTCTATTTTCCTCATTATCTCCTATAAATACAAACCATTTATTCTTAATATCGACATATCCCTTAGAATTCCCTCTTGTACCTAAATCATAACATTCACTTCTATTATCTATATGTTTTAAAAACTCTATTTCATTGCTAAAATCTATTGACAGGAATTCTACATAATTAGAATCATTACCTTCATTTAGAGACAAATAAAAAATATTTGAGAAAAGTATGGAGAAAATGGTCATATAAAATATTATCTTCAGCGACATATTCCACTTACCCAGAGTGCTCGAAATACAATCTAATAGATAAAGTTAAAATATATATCATTTATTGTTAAAGTATACATTAAAACTCTAGTTCATAAACTTGATTAATATTAATTTCACTAGAAATTTTAGATTAGAAAACTTTCTTCTCAGTTATAATATCTATAATAATTGTTATAACTGCTACAGAAATAAGGAAGAAAAGTATATAGAGGGGGCAGACACCGATATAATAGGCAATAAATAACATTATTGCTAAAAATATGACGAGATATCTTGGTGACATAGGTTTATTGAGCTTAATATAAATATATAAATATTTCTTTTTAAACTTAAATTTTCTTATTTTAAAAATATAAATATATACAAATATAACTTGCATATTATATAAATTATTTGAGAATAATATTAGTAAAAAGATTTTCAGTAAACTCTTATTGAGACATAATAAAAGCTACTTTTGTAAATTTCACATAAAATTTATAAATATATTTGTTCAACTAAATAATATTGAAATCTATTATGGGTTATGTTATGGGAGGAGAAAGAATATCTAAGAAAAGGAAATTTATGCGTGGAAAAAGGATTTATAAAGCGATAGGAACTAGGAGTGAACTCCTCTCAGCATATAAGTCTGAAGAAAATGGCGATTATGAAGATGCGTTTAACAAATATTTATCAAGTGCAAAAAGAGGAAAGGATGAGGGCGATCGTATGCTCTCAGCGATCGGCTACTTTAGAGCCGGAAATTGTGCGAAAAGGATGGGAAATATTTCTAAGGCTAAAGAATAATATTTAAATGCAACAAAAAGTTTAATGGAAGCTGTAGAAAAAAATAAGCTCGATAAAAATCAGGCTATAAAAATTTATAGAACTGCAGCACTTTATGCAATGCATGCAGAAAGATATAAATTGGCAGAAGAATTACTGAGAAAATCAAGGGAAATTGAGGAGGAGAAGTGAAGGTTCTGCTCATATTCTCTGGCTCGTATCCATATTATTATGGCGGAGTATCTACATGGGCAAACTATCTCACAAAATATATGGCAAATGTAGACTTTGATATATTGGCTGTAATTTCAAACCCATTTACAAATTTAAAATATACTTTAAGTAGGAGTGTAAAAAATATTTATACTATACCCTTATGGGGATGTGAAAGGCTGGATGAATATTATAGGAATAAGAGTTTATTAAAAATATTTTTCGGCCAGAAAATTCCTCAAGAAAAGTATAATAAATTTATGAAACATCTTCCATATATACTGGAATATCTTTTAGGATTAAGAAGAGATAGCGATCAGTTTATTGAATATCTTATGGAGATAAGTGAATTATTTAAAAAATATGACTATAATAGGTTTTGGATTGATAAAACATGGAGTCTGATTAAAAAATTTTTTAAAGAAAATTTTCCCTTCTCTGAAATGAATGTAAAAGATATAGTGGATATATATGAAAATATTAGGGCTTTATTCAGAATATTTTGTGTTAAATTGCCTAAATATGATTTGATTCATTCAGCAATAGCAAGTTTTTCGGGACTAATTGGTGTAATTAAAAAAGTATATGAACATACACCTTATATACTTACTGAACATGGAGTATATTTTAGAGAAAGAGTTCTAGAACTTTCTCTAAGAATGGAAAATCCACTTCAAAGATTTTTCTGGAAGAAGATCTATAGAAATATTGTAGCTTTAAACTATATATATGCGGATAAAATTCTACCTGTGAATAAGTTTAATAGAGAGTGGGAGATAAGGTTAGGGGCAAACCCTGAGAAAATAGAGGTAGTATATAATGGAATTGATATAAATAAGTTTACACCACAGGGAAAAGGTGAAAAATGGAAAATTGTCTCATTAATTAGAGTCACATATTTAAAGGATCCGTTAAACCTCATAGAGGCTACAAGAATTTTACATAGAAAATATAAAAATATAGTGGTTGAGGTTTACGGTCCAATAGAAGATTATGAATTATATCTATATTGTATTGAAAAGATAAAGGAGTATAGATTGGAGAAAAATTTCTTCTTCAAAGGATATACCGATAAACCTCAGGAAGCTTATAAGAAAGCATGGGTGATTGTTTTACCAAGTATCTCTGAGGGCACACCCTTCGTTGCAATGGAAGCTATGGCATGCGGGAAACCCGTTGTTGCAACAGATGTAGGTGGTGTAAGAGATATTATAGGAGATGCGGGTATAGTTGTACCTCCAAGAGCTCCTGGAGCTCTCGCTAAAGCAATTGAAAAGATACTAATAGATGAATCTTTTGCAAGAGAATTGAGGAGAAGAGGGAGGGAAAGAGCTGAAAAATTCTTCTCTATAGAAAAAATGATTCAACAATATGAAACAATTTATAGACAAGTTGCATTTGGAGATGAAATAAAAATATTGGGGGCTTCTCTTGGACGAGGTAGGTCTTTTAGCTAAAATAATTTATGACATAGATCCATATGTAATGGACTTATATGATGTAGCCGTCCTACTTGAAACCCTTGGATTATCTAGAGAAGAGGCTAAGAGAATGGGCTATATAGATTTCTTTAAACTGGCTGAAGACGTTTTAAAACGTGTAAGTCTGTTCCGTATAAAAATGGGTGTAAGAGCAAAGAGCGAGATAATTGGACCATTGAAACCAAGAGAAGCTGTATTTCATGGACTGGCTTATGGTATGCCCTGGATGGCTCTAGCTATAAGTTTAATAGTGTTTTTTGCAAATATATTTGGGCTGGGATTTGAGGAAAAATATTATACATCATTCGCCTTAGGCATGATTCTCAGTCTTATAATCGGAGGAAGTATTCATAATACAGTGGCTAGAAAATCTACATATTATGTGATTCAAGGAAATAGTTACCTGGCACTAAAGATATATATTCGATTATGTTTCATCTTTATGTATATACTTACCCTACTTTTCTTTGCACTTGAATTCATATTTGTTTTTATAGGCTATCCCATAGAGCTTGCCAGTCATACATCATCCATCTTCATACTATTTTCAGCATACTGGATTTTCTCTTCACCTCTCTCTGGATATGTTGAATGGTTTAAGGAGAGAACTACATCATATACTAATATTATATCATTTCTTCTCTTAATAATTTCTATAATCTTTCTATTATATTATAGGGAAGACCCTTATCTATACGTCCCTCTTCTTTCAATATTATTAAACACAATGATTATTATTTTAGTAGGTATATATAGGACTAAAAGGATTTTAAATATAATATGGGAGACCCTTGACATACCTATATCGGTAGAAGGATTACATCCATCTCTAACCATAATTTTTTATGAAATTTTGCCCTATATTTTCTCCTACACCCTATATTTTCTCTATATATCTCTTGATAGACTAATTGTATGGTGGTTTACACCACCCTTTCCATTAACATACAATCATTCATATGAGATTGGATGTGAATGGGCTATAATCACTATTATTCCAATATTAATATCAAATAAGTATTATGCCAGCCGGATGGATTATATTTTTACAGAGGTATCTTTATATACAAGAATAAAAAATTATAGTTCTAATTCCTATAAGAAAGCTCAAGAAGTTTTGAGAAAAACCTATAATAATACTATGATGACTGCACTTCTATCTACACTTATATCTGCAATAATTTTCCAGTACCTTTTCTTTAAAATATTTGAGATAAAAATAGTGATGGTCTTAGTAATAATATTATTTTTATTAGTAGTATCACTTAAAAAACCATTCAACTATCCTATACTTCTATCTATTCCATTGATTGTATATGTTTTATACAACATTTTTTTAACAGAATATCCTATAAACACCTATTTTCCGCTATTTACACACATGACAGTATCCATAGCATATACATTTCTTGGAATATACATAATAAATGACAATCTATTATTAAGCATGGGAAAAATAGGAAAAACAATGATACATCTAGTAGTAAGTATAATATTAAACTTTGCAATAGGATTTTATTTCGCATCCATAAATATATTCTATACACCTATAGGATTATTTATATCATCCTTAACATTAAATATTCTATCTACAAAACTTGTCAAAAATATTATGAAAAATATAGATAATATATACATATTTTAGATTTCCTCATAAAAAATGATGGGATAAAATATCTTGATATTTAGCTAGGAAAACATAGAAATCTAAATGTTAATTAAAAGCTACCTGTAAGTTTAGTATATATTGCTTCTAGATATTTTCTAAATTCCCTTTTTGAAAGCATTCTTCTCAACGGGGGACCGCTTTCCTCACCTAGAAGAATTTTATATATAGTTTGATAGATTTTTAATCGCTCCTTTCTAGTCTTATATCCCATTGTTTCAGCAAATTTGAGCATATATTCTTGCACATTATTCTCAGACAATTTACCTGAAACCACTGCTTCCAAAAACGTCTTAAATATAAGCTTCTCCTCTCCGCTAATTTGCTTAAATATTTCCTTTAATTTATCTATCGATGGCAATACAGCTTTTAATCCAACAATCTTTGTCCAGTTTAAAGCCATATTTAATCTATTTCT
Organism: uncultured Thermoproteales archaeon; assembly: GCA_964550975.1. Lineage (GTDB taxonomy): Archaea > Thermoproteota > Thermoprotei > Thermofilales > B9-G17 > CAZKAY01. The sequence goes on from CAZKAY010000016.1 coordinate 9,557, forward strand.
CACATCTATTAACTCTTCCTCGGATAAATCTTTTAATTTGCCCTGTCTTCTAAGCATTCTCATTCCGTCATCTATATCAATCATCCAAACAGCGATTCTCGCAAGCTGCCAATAAGATATTCTTCTAATCCTTTTCTTAGGCTTCCTTATAACTGAGAGAAGATATGTATCCACTATAACTTGATTTTTTATCCGATCTATAGCTTTTTCAACTATATTAAAATATGTTTCTTCAAATTTATCAAAGCTCTGAACATATTGAGGTATCTGAGTTATATCGAAATCCCAGTGGCTTAAAGCCTCACTATATATATCTGAAACATCTCTTCTCAATATATAAAATCTAAGTACTTCTGGGGGAGCATATTTTAACCATTCGTCTACACCTAAACCTATGCCTCTCCTCTTACTGAATTTTAAAACTCTTTTTTCATCCCCTCTTTCAACCCAATATACAAAGTCATAGAAAACTGGTACTGGTGGCTCTCTCTCAAAAAATTTTCTAAGCAAATTACATCCCATTTCATATCCACTTCCACTAGCCATATGATCCTTTCCAAGCGGTTCAAATGCTATGTTTAATGCAACCCATCTTAAAGGCCAGTCAATTCTCCATGGAGGTTTCCCCTCCATTCTCTCTATATTAGCTATATCCATATTTCCACAGCTTTTACATCTATATTTTACCCTATATTTATCAACTAATCCGATTATCTCCACAGATTCATCTATCCTACCACATTTACTGCATTGCGGTCTAAACGGTATCCAATTCCTCGGATAGAGATTGGTATGACCAGCTCTCCTTCTAACATCATTATATATCTCTATAACTTTATCTCTATTATCAATAAGTCTTAATAGAAGTTTTATGAAAACAATGTTACTATGAATTTCTTGAGCCCATTTTATACCTATCTCTACACCATATTTCTCCATATTCTTCTGAACAGGGTCTACAAAATGTTCAGCATAGTTTTCATGACAACCCCATGGATCGGGTATCTCTATAAATGGTCTACCAACATAGCTTTCAGATTCCCTTATAAATTCTTTAGGCGCAAATATAGGTGGTTCTCTAAAGGGATCTCTACTATCTATTACTAGAAAACCATCTGAACTATATCCAAGATCTTTTAAAGCCTTTAAAACAGCGTCTGAGATGATTACATCATTAAAATTCCCTAAATGTATTTTTCCACTCGGAGTAGCTCCAGCCTCAACAATATAGACATCTTTATTCGGAAACTTTTTTATAACTTCCTCTGCAGCCCTATATGCAAAATGTCTGTATAGCATCAATTCACCTTACCACAATATTAACTAAATTAACGATTAAACATAATAATATATTTTCTCACACAAATCATACATAAAATCCGAGAATTTAGACAATTTTATAATAAAGTAAAAGAATTATAGATAACTATTACTATAATAATATTTATATACTACATTTATATACTACTATTGGTAAGATTATGGGGAAATACGTAACAGTATCCGCTAAAATTCCATTAGAGTTAAGAGAAAAGTTGAGGGAGTTTAATATAAAGCCTAGCCCTATTATAAGGAAGGCTTTAGAACATGCTGTTAAAAGAGCTGCATTAAAGAGGCTTGAGAAAGAAGCTGCCAAGCTGTCTAAAAGACTTAAACATATAAGTGATGAGGAAATAGCTCAAATAATTAGAGAGGAAAGGGATAGACATTGATCCTGTTCGATTCAAGCGCTTTTATAAATCTTATTAAAAAATCTATGTTAGAGCCTTTAGCTAATGGATATATTTTAGATTTAACTATCTATGAATCAATTAATGCTTTATGGAAAGAGTGTTATCTATTAAAAAGAATAAGTGTAGATGATACGGTAGAATTTTTAAATATAATGATTAATGTATTTCCCTATGTAAATATCATGACTATTGAAGGTAAAGAAAGAGAAGTATTGGAATTGTCTTTGAAGGAAGGATTAACAATATATGACGCCTCATATCTCTGTTTGGCAGAAAAACATGGCTTCATACTAGTGACCGATGATAGATGTTTAAGAGAAATAGCTAAGAAATATGTAGTAACATTAAATACTAAAGACTTTTTAAAACATTATAGATAGAATTTAACTTATTTTAATTATTTCTTTAAATCTTAATGCATCTTGAAACATATATATATTGTTGAACATTATATATATTTTCCTCGGCAAATATTTTTCAACACTATTTTTTAGGTTTTTTAGATCGTTATCAGTATATTTGTATCTATAGTTTACCTCTCTTCCACCTAGTCCATGAAGCCTAAAATAATATATCTCTGTATCTATTATAGGACTTCTCCTCAATATATCTACTACATGTATCAAATCTAAGTCTCTCAAGATTTTCTCTAATTTCTCTGGATAATCGTACCAGTTCCCCCTAGGCTCCCATCCAAAGATAAGATTGTCTCTCCGTATGCTTGAGAAAAAGTTTCTTATATTGGATTCATTCTCTCCACTATACTTAAATGAACTAGGTGTCTGAAATATGATTATCCTTGCCTTTAAAGCTTTTACTATTTCATTAAATCTATCCCATGCATTAAATACCTCCCTAGTAGGTCTAAAGAAACCATATCTATTATACATATTCTTATCTATCTTTAATCCAGCTCTCCTCCATGTAGGAGATGTGGGAGGATGAGTTATAGTCTGCCAAGCCTTCAACGTATATTCGAAGTCTTCAGGTGCAATGGATCTCCATTTTTCGGCAGTACTAACCTTTGGTAGACGATAAAAAGTGTCTTGGAGTTCTATAACATTAAAGTATTCAAAATATTTTTGTTTACCTCCCTTTGCAGACCAGCCGCATGTACCAATCTTTATGGTCATCAAATAATCACCATAATAATATAATAGATATCTATTTTATATATCCCTATGATACCATAATTCTCTCATTACTTTTCCATAATATAGTTTTTCGCCAAATCTTTTTCCTTTCACGAGAAAATTTAGATAATTTGTTTGAGAGTGTTTGCGGAGATAAAACATTTTATAATGCATTAATTAAAAGTAGTTAGGGAATAGTATGCCCGTTTTTGTTGAAAGTGGATTAGACCACCTTGTTAAAAGTAAATTTAAAGATATTTATGAAGAAAAGATAGGACTAGTTATAAATCATACAGCTTTAACAAAAAATCTAGATTTTATCATAGATGTTTTCAGAAAATTCGGAAAGGATGTCAGAGTAGCCTTCTCACCCGAACATGGGTTAATGGGAGATTTTCCCGATGGAGTTAAAGTTAAATCCTATTTTAACAAAGAGTTCAATATAGATGTATATAGCTTATATGGATATAGATATGAGCCTCCACTACATGTTATAAAGGATTTAGATGCAGTAATATATGATATACAAGATGTGGGTGTAAGATGGTATACGTTCATATCTACACTATACTATACTGTTAAAAGTTGTTCTAAAGCTGGTATAAAATTATATGTTTTAGATAGACCTAATCCGGTTACAGGTGTAAAAATCGAGGGCCCCATATTGGAAGATGATTTTAAATCATTTGTAGGTATATTTAATATACCTGTTAGATACGGATTAACTCCTGGAGAACTAGCGTATTTATATAATGTTGAGGCCAATTTTAATGCCGATATAAATGTTATCAGACTTGTTGGATGGAAGAGAAAGATGTGGTTTGATGATACAGATCTTTTTTGGATACCACCTTCTCCTAACATACCTACATTTATAACCTCATTAGTATATATTGGTACATGTTTGTTTGAAGGTATAAATATCTCGGCAGGAAGAGGTACTACTAAGCCGTTCGAATATATTGGTGCACCCTGGATAAGTCCTAAAAAACTGGTATCAGAGTTAAATAAATTGAATTTAAATGGAGTAATGTTTAGACCAATTTACTTTAGGCCATTTGCATCAAAATATTCTGGTGTAAAATGTGGTGGAATACATATTATTATCACCGATAGAGAAAAATTTAAACCACTAGAAACATCTCTACATATAATATTAACTATAAGAAAAATGTATTCAAATAAATTTGAGTGGAGACGTGTTGGAGAAGAATATTGGTTTGATAAACTTATTGGAAATAGCTATGTAAGAAAGATGATCGAAGAAGAAAGTAGTGTAGATGACATTAAAGATAAATGGATGAGGGATTTAAATAGATTTAAGGAAAAAGTTAAAAAATACTTTCTTTATACCTAATATCACTTTAATACTCCTCTATCTTTCCACCACTCCTTAGTTATATGAACAACTGTATCAAAGTTTTCTAAAATCTTTTTAATTCTATCCTTATGCCAAGGATATTTCTCTATAGCTTCTTCAAATATCTTCCTAGCCTCCTTATATTCTCCAATCCATATCTTAACACTAGCCAATGATATTAAATCTATATCTTTTACATTCAAAAGCCTCTTAGGATTATATAGTATAAGCCTAGACATTGGTTCATAGAGTTCATTATATCCATGCTTTATACAAATATCTTCTAAACTACTTTTCTTCTCCTCAATTTTTTCTACAACCTTCTTCTTCCTTCCCCTCTTCCAGAAATCAAATATCATCAATAAAATATTATTCTTCAAACATTTAAATATTAAGAACTATGTCTTCAATAGTTTTGATGATTTCTCATATGTTTTTTCAACAGCTTCAATTATCATAGCTTTAAAACCGTTTTTCTCTAATACATGTATTCCCTCAATCGTTACACCCCCAGGAGTGATAACCATATCTCTCAGTTCTGCAGGATGTCTCCCATCGTTTTCGAGAAGCTTGGCAGTTCCAACCATAGTATTTATGGCCAGATTTAGTGCTAGGTCTCGGGGAATCCCTACCTTTAGTCCAGCCAGAACAAATGCCTCAAAAAATTCTAGGACGAAGGCAGGACCACTACCACTGTACGCTGTGATCGGATCTATTAATCTTTCCTCAACTATAGCTACATAGCCCATATATTTAAAGAATTCCTCCGCTATTCTTAAATCCTCCTTCGAAGCATGTTCTCCCTTACATATAGCTGTCGCAGAATATCCAGTAAGAATATTTATATTGGGCATGGCTCTAATAATTCTCGCCCCTTTCAGTCTTTCCTCATAAAAGCTTGTAGGTATTCCAGCAGCAACAGATATTATTAATTTATCATCTACAACATCTTTTATATCCTTTAGTACAGACTCTACTTGATGGGGTTTTACTGAAATTATTATTAATTCCGATTCAGCTGCAGCTTCTCTATTATTTAATGTAACCTTTATTGGAAGCTTCTCTAGATAATTTTTCCTAAAACTTGTCTTACAGGTAGCCACTATATTCTTAAACCCCTTTTTCAATAGAATTCTTATAATTGCCTCACCTATCTTGCCTGCACCAATCACAGCTATTCTAGTTTTCCTTGAAATCATATAATTAACACCTAATTATAAGCTATTAATATTAAAGAATATTTAAATTTTTCCCTATATAAATATATTAATACATATCTATTCTCGAAAATATATAATATTTTTTATATTTCATTCCAAATAGCACAACAATTTTCCCAATATATTTTTACAAAGAAAGGTGAGAATACTAGAATAAAGAATTTCAAGCCATATTTTATATAATATAAGCGAAATATTCGTAACATATTTATATTGATTATAGATATGTGAATAGGGATAGATATGTCTGAAAAAGTATCTATAAATATTTCAAAGGAAATTTATGAGAAAGCTAAAAAATATGTAGAGAATAGTGGAGGAGAATTTAACTCAGTAGAAGAGTTTATAGAATTTGTCTTAAAAGAAGTTTTAGAGGAAGAGGGGGAGGAGAAACAAGTATATACTCCAGAAGAAGAGGAGGAGATAAAGAGAAGACTGAAAAGTCTAGGATATCTCTAACCGTTTTATTAGATAGATTTCATAGTTAAAAGGAACTTTATATTAATAAGTTAATCATATCTTTTATACCATCTAGACCCCAAATACTTATACTTAGACAATTATTTATTAAACGTGATTTACAGCAGTACTATTAGACAATTCTTTAATAAATTAATTCCAGAAATATATTTATATTTCTGAATAAAATATTAATTCTGGAGATATAATATGAATCTGACTATAGAGACATTTATTGGGAAAAAATATGCTATATATCTGCCTAAGAAAATAGTTAAATTTCTTAACTTGAAGGAGGGCGACAAGGTTATTCTTAAGATTATCGATAGTAAAATTGTCATAGAACCAATATATGATCCTATTTGGCTCGCTATATATGGTAAAAAATTTGCAAAAATTAGTCCTGAAGAAGGAGAGAGGATTAGCCTTGAAGAGCAAAGAAAATACATTGAAAATATTGCTTGACGCATCATTTATACTACCTACTCTAGGTATAGATACTGGCAAGAATGTTATAAAAACCTTAGAAAAAATAGATAATATTAATGCCGAAATATATTTCTCAATGTTTAGTATTTTAGAGGGAATATGGATAGCAATTAGATTTATTAAAAAATCAAAATTCAACGAACAAAGTTTTAGGAATGGATTAAAAGCCATCATGAGGTATGGAAGATATATAAAGATATTGGAGAATGAAGATATTATTTATGGAGCATTAGATCTATATAGAATGAAACATAAAGATATTATAGATAACATACTTTACATGGATTCAGTATACTTTGATTTAAGATTATTGACTCTAGATAATGAGCTTAGAAATTTTATTCGATCCAATAAGCTTAAAGATACTCTCATATTTCCAGATGAGTTATAAATTATATTTCATTCCATTCTATTGTAATGGGCTTATTTTTTAACGAAGATTCCAATGCCTTTACAATGCATTTTAAAGCTATATATCCTTCAACAGCATCTACAATCGGCTTTCTATTATTAATTATACATTCCAGAAAATGTTTGTCCTCAAGATAGAGAGGTTCTGACTGGAAACCGGATAATAATCTTCTCTCTACACGGTCTTTAGAACTATATGCTGATAAGATATCTATATATGAGCCGGTGGATACATGTTTATATAATCCTCTCTCGATCACAATTGTCTGTAAAATATAGTCTACCTCTATAACGCTTTTATATGTCTGTATAAATAAATATCTTTTCTTCAAATTTGAGTCACATCTCCACGAAGCTCTAAGATTCACAGTAAAACTCTCATACGCGTAGAATGAATTTATATCTACTTCATATGGAAAGGACTTATTTTTAAATGTAAAAGCATGCACAGTATTTGGAAGACTATTTGTCAAATACTTTATAATATCTACATCATGTATCATTAAATCGTGTGCAACACCTAGATTATCCACCCTTCCACCAAAGGGTCCAGGTCCAATTCTTTGACCGAAGATATATATGATTTTATCGCTATCCAGTATTTTCTCAAAATATTTTTTAAGCTCAGATACAATGGGATTAAATCTCTCTATATGTCCGACGGCCACCACTCTATCTAATTTCTCAGTTTTCTTAACTATTTTAAGAGCCTCATCGAGTTTTGCAGATATAGGTTTTTCAACGAACACGTTACAGTGATCCAATGCTTTTATAACTACATTATAATGATATATTGTTGGTATAGCTATGAATACTCCATCCAAATTCTCCCTACTAAGCATTTCATCAGTATTGGTATAATATTTATCTACATCATATTTTTTATAGAGTCTTTTAACTCTCTCCTCATTTATATCACATAAAACTAGTTTATCGCAAAATCCCTCATTCTTCAATCTATTAAGCACTCTAACATGATTTTGCCCCCATCTACCAACGCCGATTACTCCGATGCTAAGCCCCAAATCTCCCACCACTATAATACATAAGTGATAATAAATAATCATTATATATAACTATCCATTTAGCCAAAATAATTGATAAATATCTGAAAAATATATTTCATATCCTTGGTAATAGAATTGACTGAGAAAAGCAATTTAAAGTACTGTGTATTTCAAAGTATCTTAGCTATAATCTCATTTTTCATAATGCTTTTAATCCTAACACTTGAACATATAGTAATCATAATTTCATTGGGAGCAACTGCATTCATAGTTTTTGCCACACCCAAAAATATTACTGCTAGACCTAAAAATGTTATTGGAGGACATATAGTAGGTCTCTTATCAGGCTCAATCTGCTTTCTAATACCTCATTCCAATCTCTTTATTGAACTAATGGTATATTCATTAGCTGTAGGATTATCAATTTTAGTAATGATATTAACAGATACAGGACATCCACCAGCTTCAGGAACCGCATTGGGTATAGCTATGCATGGATTTTCGATTCAAGTGCTAATGGCAATCCTCATTGGAACTATAATTCTCTCACTCATCAAATATCTTCTAAAACCCTATCTAAAAAACCTCCTTTAACCAGATTCTCAATCTATAATAATGATATCGACTTTCATCCTATATTCTAATTCATCTCATAGTTAAACCATAAGCTTTCTCAGTAACCTTCCTATAATTAAATTTATATTTTTATAAGAAAATGTATAGTATTGGGGGTTTTATGGCTAAATATTATTTACCATCTTCTGTAAAAAGGAAAGATATATATCATGAAGACTGGATCGACTTTAATAAAAATGGTGTTATGGATCCATATGAAAACCCTAATCTACCAGTTGAAGAACGGATCGAAGACCTGCTTTCAAAAATGACTTTAGAGGAGAAAATTATAGAATTAAGATCAGGGTCTTCTAATGTGGGGAATCTTTCTCATGTAACTAGAAGACTGCCACCAAAGGAGTGTGCAGTAAAGGGAAATGAATATGAGATACAGGCAATAGAGAATACACGTTTAGGTATTCCAGCGATAATTCATGATGAATGCCTTCATGGATGTATGGTAAATTATTCTACATCATTTCCCCAAGCAATAGCTCTAGCAGCTACATGGGATCCAGATTTAGTATATAGAGTTGCTAAGGCTATTGCAAGAGAAACTAGGTCTAGAAATATACATCAATGTCTTTCACCCGTCGTTAATATTGTTAGAGATGTTAGGGCTGGTAGAACTGAGGAGAGTTATGGTGAAGACCCTTATTTAACATCGATTATGGGGAAAGTTTTTTGTAAAGCACTTAGAGAAGAAAATGTGATAGCTACTCCAAAACATTTTGTTGCAAATTTTGTTGGTGACGGGGGAAGGGATAGCAATGAAATACATTTTTCTGAGCGTATACTAAGGGAAATCTATTTTCCAGGATTTAGAGAATGTATTAGGGCAGGAGCTCTATCAGTTATGTCTGCCTATAACTCTCTTGATGGAATTCCCTGTTCATGTAATAAATGGCTTTTAACAGAGGTTTTGAGATGGGAGTGGGGGTTCGAAGGATTCGTTGTATCAGACTATGCTTCTGTAGAAGGTATAATTAGTAAACATCATGTTACTGATAAGATGGAAGTGGCTGCAAAACTTGCATTGGAATCTGGATTAGAAGTAGAGCTTCCTAGAACCACGATATATGGAGAACCATTGGTAAAGGCTGTTAAAGAAGGATTGATTTCTATGGATGTTATTGATGAAGCTGTTAGAAGAGTTTTGAGAGCAAAGTTTTTGATCGGACTATTCGATAAACCCTTTGTGGATCCAGAGGAAGCTGTAAGGATAAATGGATGTGAGGAGCATGCATTGCTCGCCTTACAAGCTAGTAGAAGTTCAATAGTGTTATTGAAAAATGAAGAAAATATTTTGCCAATAGATGTTAATAGGGTGAAGACAATGGCTGTAATAGGACCTTTATCAGATGAATTAAAGCTTGGGGGATATAGTGGAATTCCTCCTAGAAAAATATCTCCATTACAGGGTATAAAAGATATTGCAGAAAAATATGGTATAAAAGTTTTTCATGAAAAGGGTTGTCCAGAAAGTATTTGTTGGAGTAGCGGGCTATCTCCCATATTTACTGGACTAGAAATTCAATATTTTGATAATCCCGATCTCTCCGGTGAACCCGTAGCTAGTGGAACAAGTATGTGGATTAGATTTGACTGGGGATATGGTAAACCTCATCCAAACATTTCTACAGATAAATTCTCTATACGTTTAACTGGTAAACTTATACCTCCAGAAACTGGAGTCTATAGACTTATACTTACAGCTAATGGTGGAGGAGTGAGAATGTGGATTAACGATAAACTACTTGTAGATTCATGGAATAGTAAATTAACTCTTCCTAAAAAGGTGGATATTAAACTCAAATCTGGTGAAGAATATAATATTAGACTAGAGTATCATAGAATTTCTGACTTCGCATCGTTAAGACTTAGCTGGGATATAATAGATTTTAGTGGGATAAAGAAAGCCGTAGAGATTGCTGAAAAATCTGATATAGCTATAATATTTGTTGGCATAACTGAGGGAGAGGGAAGGGATAGAGCTATACTCAGACTTCCACGTATCCAAGAGAGACTTATAGAAGAAGTTTTAAAGGTGAAAAAGAAAACTATTGTAGTATTGATGACTGGAAGTGCTGTCATAGGAGACTGGATATATGATGTTCCGGGATTGATCCAGGCATGGTATCCAGGCCAGGAGGGAGGAAGAGCTATAGCGGAAACCTTGTTTGGAGAATGTGATCCAGGAGGAAGATTACCATTTACATGGCCTCATTGTGAAGGACAGTTACCTCTATACTATAATTATAAGCCTTCTGGTAGAGCATATGATTATATTGATATGGTTGCTACACCTTTATTTCCCTTTGGATATGGTTTAAGTTATACTAAGTTTAAGTATAGTAATCTTAAAATTAAATCTAATGAAGATGGATGGAAGATTAGCGTTGATATAGAAAATATAGGTGATAGAAGGGGGTATGAAGTAGTTCAACTCTATATACGTGATGTTGTTGCAAGTATGGCTAGACCATTTAAAGAACTAAGAGGATTCAGTAAAATTATGCTTGAACCAGGTGAAAAGAAAACAGTGACATTTACATTAACTCCAGATGATCTAGCAATGTTTGATTCAAGGATGAGGAGAATCGTGGAGCCAGGTGAATTTGAAATCTTGATTGGAAGATCCTCAGAAGATATATTGGTTAAAGGAAAAATAGTTGTGGATAAATTAATTAAAGGTAGGTTTAAATGTAGTTTAGATAGAGAGGTGGGTGAAGTTAAAAGAGGTGAACAATTTAAGATAACTGCAGTAATAGAGAATATTGGACAAATATCTGACCTTATTCCAATAGAACTACTTGTAGATGGAAAAATACTTGAGAGACATCGAATAGATTTAGCTGTAAGAGAGAAAAGAAAGATAGGGTTTAAATTAAAGTTTACTGAGCCAGGAGAACATAGAATAACTTTAAGACTGCCGGAGGAAAGCTCATCTCTAGCCATATATGTTAGATAATTTTAAGTAGTATATTGATGAACTCTAGGGGTTAGTGATGTCTGAGATAGTGGGTTTAAGATACGAGTTTCCAATGCTGAGAACCCCTATATCTCTAATGATCGATGACTGGGGAATCGGCTTTCCAAGTGATGATACAAACGATTTTGTAGGAATAAATGATTATAGAAAATCATATGACTTTATGAGAGATATGGTTATGCTGGGTAGAGAAGGGTTGAGAGGAAAAATTACAGTTCTACCATATACTACTAAAAAACTTTGTGATAATACTTATAAAATTCTTGGCCGCATCGATGAAAATATTAAAGGTGTTTCGAGAAAAAATCTTCTTGAAATTTTAAATTTTATAGGAAGTCAGGTGATGAAGTATTTTGATATAACTCCAGAAATTTTAACTCATTCATTAACCTTGGATATAGAGAGAGGAAAACTTTTAGACGAAACGGAGTGGGAGTGGTCGCAGAAACAGAGTTTAGATACATTGATAAAATATATTGCTCATGGATTGGAAATTTTAAATAAGGTAGGTATTATTGCAAATGGTGTTACAAGTCCCTGCAATTTTGGCATGGAGATAGAAGGTGTATATGCTAAAGCCATTCTTGAAGCTGAGAAAATGGTGAATGGAATTCCCCTTACCTGGTATTTTCTACATGTAGAGCCTACGAGAATTGGACGTCAAGCCTCTCTAGTAAAACCAAGACTAATATATTTAGATGAAAAAATGGGGGAAGCTGTTGTAAGTATTGTAAGCGGTTCAACAGATTATTTAGGGAAAAAATATAGAGAGCAGGCTGATTTAGATATATCTAGATTGGCGGACAACTGGATAACCTCGAATGGTGAAGGAGGTAGATTGGTAGAACTATATAGAAATAAAGCTTATCTCATATTTCATACCCATTGGTATAATATATATGGGGATAATAAGATTGGTGTAAAGGTATTGAGGAAGGTTATGGAGAGACTGAATAAACTTTTTGGCAGGAAAATTATGTGGATGAAATGCAACGAAATTTCACGTTATTTTGCAGTAACCAAGACCTTAAAAATAGGTATTAAGAAGATGTCGAAGAAAATTGAGCTAGACCTTTATTCTCCATTTTCATGTCCATATCTAACCATAAGTTTCAAAACATGTAATGTTAGAAGGATAAAGGCTAATGAAATTGAGTTGAGAAAAATAGATTTTCAAGACATATTGCCTCCAAATTCATGGACTATTATCGATAATAGAATATATTTATGCATCAATCTAAAGGATAGAGTAAAGGTTACACTTGACCTCTAAATATTAAAGTATTTTAGCTTTTTCAACATTATTTTTATTATATTATAAATATGTCTTTACAAGTTTAACATATATTAAATTTAAATTTAGTATATAAATAGTCTATTGATAAGATTTATAGCTTTTCATAATAATTGTATAATATAAGATTCTCTAGTCTAAATTGGTTTAACAATGAGACTGTTTAGTAAGTAATAGGTGTATTCCATGAAATGGTTTAAGGTAGGTTTAGAATTATCGGAAAAAGATATATATAAACTGAAAGATGCGTCGAAGATTATAGGTAATGATGGTTTGGTGATTTATCCTACAGATACTGTATATGGTTTGGGAGCTAATCCCCTTTCCCAGCCCGCTGTTGAGAAAGTTTTTAGAATTAAGAGGAGACCTCTAAACAAACCTTTACCAATACTTGTATCAAACAAGGATATCATACTTATGTTTGCTGAAGCAAATGAAAGGATTTTAGATTTACTTGAAAGGTTTTGGCCAGGTCCTATTACCTTTATCTTAAAGCTCAGAAATAGGGATTTTTTCCCAAATATATTGACATCCAATCTGGATTCCATTGGTGTTAGAATGCCTAATCATCCTGTTGCACTTAAATTTATCGAATATTGTGGAGGACTAATTGTAGGTACAAGTGCTAATATTAGTGGACTTCCTCCTCCCAGAAATCCTGTGGACGCTGTTAAACAACTGATAAGTGTCGATGCAGTTATCGATGCAGGCCCTACTCCTCTCGGAGTCCCATCCACAGTTATAGATGTATCTGGTAGAAGGCCGGAGATTTTAAGAAAGGGGGCTGTTGAAATAGATATTTCAAGTCTATGGTGAAATGGAGATGAAAATAGTTGTTGTAAAGGGATATGGGTATGAGAAAGTTGTGGAGGAACTTGAAAAATATAGTATTTCATATAAAGTTTTATGTAGAGAAAATTTAGATGAGGATTTAATTGTAAATGAGATTAGAAGTCTTCCACCACAGATTAGAGGTAGGGTTAGATATGGTAAAGGCCTGCCTCTACCACTTTCGAGAAGCGGCAGACTTAATGTTAAAAATACATGTATAATCCTGGTATATGGAAACAATAAGCTTATAGACGTCTATCCAAAAATGCTTGGCTCAAGATATATCGATGTAATTGAGGGAATTAGAAATATTGTTGGAAAAACTATGCCATATCTATTTGAAGAACCATTAATTCTACTAGTTTCCCAGCATCCAGAAATACTGGGATGCAACAGATGTCTGGGAATCCATAAAATTTACAGTGATATTGAAATCGACGTCTTACTTGAATGTAATGGAGAAAAAGTTGCAGTAGAGGTTGAAGATATAATTACTGAAAAAGCGGTTTCACAGGCATTAAGAATATCCAGATATTTTCAGAAAGTCATTATAGTTGGTTTAAAAGTCGAACCAAAAGCCTTAAAGGCAGCAGAAAAAACTGAGTTAAAGATAATGATTATTAAAGCTATAGAGAGAAAATAGTTTACTAATACTTTCAATATTGTTCAGATTTTATAAAGTATTTTTTAAGTAGTTTTCTTGGCCCAAATATTCTTAATAGATAATTTTCCTTAATCGTAGTGTCTGGATAAGGTATCTTAGGTAGACCTTCATCATAAATTAGGGTAATCATAGTACCCTTAAACTTATTATGAAAATCAAGTACAGTTAAACCATCATAATTTTTTGCTGAAATCAATATATATGATGGTTGACCAAGATCCCTAAAATCTGTATTAAATTGAAAACTATCCTCTATAGAAAAGTTTTTAAGAATTTTAACTATCCTGAATCCAGCCTTACCGTCTCCCAGCGGATTCAATATATTTTTAACTCTCTCACGAATGAAACTATTATTTCTAAAAACATAGTTAGCTGTCTCAATTATTCTTCTTTCATCTGCCCCAACTAGGAAATTTATGCCTGCATCTATGGTTTCAGGTCTCTCAGTATTATATCTAACAGTAATGCATGGAATTTTCAGAGTCAATGCCTCCTCCTGTACTCCTCCAGAATCAGTTATAACGAATAAAGATTTAGCTAATAGTCCTAGAAATTCGAAATAGCCTATAGGTTTAATAACAATCATATTTTCTAACATTTTTCTAAAACCATATTTTTTAATACGATTTCTAGTTCTAGGATGTATTGGGAAAATTATAGAAATTTTCTTAGAAATATTAGACAATCCCCTCAGAATTCTGCCAAGTCTTTTAGGATTATCTACATTTTCAGCTCTATGAAGAGTTAATAAAACATATTCCTTCTCACTAAGTCTCATATCATCCAATAATTTCTGAGACCTAGATAATGCTGTATTCTTACATTTTAAAATAACATCAACTATAGTGTTTCCAGTTATAAAGATCTTATTGGGGAAAATTCCTTCATAGAGAAGATTTAATGCCGACCTAATTGTTGGAGCAAAATGGATCCCAGCTATAGATCCAGCAATAATTCTATTTATCTCTTCAGGCATAGATTTATCATAACTTCTAAGTCCGGCCTCGACATGGGCAAAGACATTTCCAGTCTTAGCACAAACTAAGGCCGATGCAAGAACAGTATTAGTATCACCTTCAGCAACAATAATATTTCCATTATCCACAATCTTCTCCAACCCAACCATAATCTTAGCAGTTTGTTCGGCATGAGAACCACTCCTAACATCTAAATCATAATATGGCTGTGGCAGACCAAGCTCTTCAAAGAAAATTTTACTCATCTCATAGTCATAGTGTTGTCCACTCCAGATAAAAATATAGTTTAATCCTCTTCTATCAAGCTCCCATATAACAGGGGCAAGCTTAATGGCTTCGGGTCTAGTACCTGCAACAACTATAATTTTACTTTTAACCAACAGCTACACCAATTATAGAAATGATTTTAAAGATATATCTATTTTTAGAAATAAATATATTCATATTATTATTAAAATTATTGAATAAAAGATAATTAGTATGAAGTAGGTTAAAATAGTTAAAACCTCCATCTTAAGTCCAATAGATATGGTATATGTCTTTAAACCATATACAATATTCAATATTTTCTCAAATAATATATATGCAAGTGTAATTATATAATCGGTATATAATAAGTATGTACCGTCAACTTTATATACTCCATATTTATCATAATTTTGGTGTTTATTTTGAAGAAGAAGACATCGATAATGGTTGATGCTGAGCTATGGAGAAGATGGATTAGTTTTGTTGTTAGTATCCATGGCTCAACGAGGAAGATTAGTGAGGAGGTGGAGAAGGCCTTGTTAGGATATATGATGGAATGTTCTTATAGGGTGTCAGCGAGTGAATTGAGAAGGAGATTAGGTATTAAGGAAGTTAAACTTGATATAGAGATTCCTGAAGGTCTTGAGAAGAAGGTTCTTGAGATTAGGCGTAAGAGAGTATATCAACCATGATACTTGATACAAATATAGTTATTAATAGAATTAGAGAAAAGAAGGTTATAAATGAATCTATAACCGTTGTCACACTTATAGAATATCCATATATACTAGATTACGCTGGCTTCAATGGAGATATAATCTTCCCAACCATAAAGGATTTTTACCTAGCCTATAATATCCAGAGGAAGCTTATGTTGAGGGGAAAGATGAAGGGATTTGCAGATCTATTGAATGCAGCTATAGCGATCAACAATAATGAGGAATTAATAACTAATGATAAGGATTTTATCGACATAGCTGAAGTAAGTGAACTTAAATTAAAGATAATCTGAATACTCGCCTTACTATGGGAGAGATTGTGAAGAGAGATTATATTTAACATACTTAAAATCTTAAAGTTTTAAATAATGATGTCAAGTAAGGAAACATTAACTATAAAGAAAAAATTAGATTGGCGACACCTTCTTAACTAAATAGGTAAATCATCCTAAGTTAAGCCGGAATTTACTTCATCGCTATATATTATTGCTATTTTCTATATTTCTCGCAAATATCTTTAAAACCTGCCCTTTTAACTTTGTTATTCTTCCACAATTCAAATACTTCTTTGACCGTTCTTGCTTGACATACATATACATCTATTCCCAATTGTTTACATAGATTAAGAGCCCTTGGACCAATTCCCCTACATAATAAAATATTTGCTCCATGCCTTTTTATAATCTCTGGCGGTAATTCAGAACCGCCTAAATGTTTACTTGTATTATCTATTATTTCAATAACCCTGCCTCTCTCATCGAGAAAAGTATAAGTATTACATCTACCGAAATGTTCTGCAACCGTATCATCCAATCCTTTTTTACCATCTGTAGGGATTGCTATCTTCATTTTCCCATCTCTTATAGATATATAAAATAAAATTTATATATATTTTGTACTGAAGGATGGTGTCAACTTATTTGTCTTCCTTAAATATAATTTTAAATAGTCTTTATTGCGAACTATATAGTAAACATATATTCTCTGTAATACAATATATATTGATGTCTAGACGAAAATTAGATTTGAAGAGGGTTAGCTATATCAAGCCTCTAAGGCTAGTGTCTAGATATGGGTGTAAGGGTAAGGATAAGAATAGAGTTTAGAGATAGAAGTTTAGTGACTATAGCATTGGTTAACACTGATTTTGAAGGTGATGTTCCAGAGGTCCTTGTTCCTCCCCATATAGCTAGTGAATTGGGGAGAACCATTTATCCCACACATAAATATATCTAAGGTATATTATTGCTGCAATTCTCTATATATTTTAGATATTTAAATTTCTTTCTGTTTATAGGATATTCCCCTATTTTCTTTGCATATCTTACCTCGTATTTTAATTTATCAGGGGATATTCCTACATAGGTTTCCCCACCATTATCGAATATATAGCCTCCTCCCGGAGCTGCATAATAAATACATTTCTCAACTTCCATCTCTATCCTCTCATAGGATCCATTTAATAATACTCTCCAATTAGCGTTTCCACTAAAGACGACTTTCCCCTTAAAAGCCTGTGCAATTATCCTAATATCATTTTCAACGCCTACATCGGCTCTATCTAGCCGATAAACATTAACAAGAATATCGGTGATGTGATCCATATGGGAATCCATGTGAAGTGAACGATGTCTTCTACCAAAATACTCATATAGTTTCAAGTTATAAGGCATAACAAATTTTTCATACATATTTCTATTCAAATAGCCTGCATGATCATCACATAAGCCTAAAGACTCAGACTCGCTTCCAGTAATTTCAAAATAATATTCTCTCAATACTATGAAAGTTTTCTCCAACTTTCTAAACAATTTATGCATCTCGTTAGGATATCTATAAAGCCATGAATATAGTCTTCTCGGTCCCATCAATGATCCTGCTGCAGAAATCGGTGGATGTATACCTAACCCTCCTCCCACAGGTAGATTACCATAGTTTTCCTTAACAATACTCTTAAATTTTTCAAGCTTACTATAGTATTCTTGAATCCCTTTATGAGAATATGGATCGGGTACTTCTATCCTATCTATATCTTCAAGGTTTTCTATACAAGGCACTATCCATGGACTCTGCCATGGATTATGTTTATCAGGCATAACTATCTTACAGTTAAAGACTATACCCTCAGCTATACTACCGATATCAAGTCCTACACCTATATAGCTAAGATCGTCTTCAAGCCATGAAAGCCTCCACTTAATACCCTTAATTTGTACATCAAGCATTATCTCTAAATCATTGTAGTAATCGGCAAAGGTATATCCGAAAAGTTTAGCATAGTAGGGTCCTCCAAGACCTATAATAACAGGAACTCTATCAGGCTCCTCAAAACTATAAACTTTCTCAAGCCTTCTCCTATTTTTCTCAAGAATATTATCATAATATTTGTAATTAAAAGGCTCCATGACAATTATATTTAGATTAATAATAATTAAATTTTATTATAGGACCGAGACAATAATTTAACAATGTGGGTAAAATGAAGATTATTAAAAGACTTTCTAAGCAAATCGACATCATAGAAGGGCTTGTAGATGAGCTTAGATATGAGAAAAATTATAGGGGAGTTGAAAGACTTATACAGCTTATAATACAGGCATTACTTGACCTAGGATTAATGGCTATATTGATCTTGAATGGAAGAACACCTAAAAATATTCTGAGATAGAAGAGGTGCTTAAAGGACTAAATTTGATTAATAATAGAGATGCAGTATTACTAAGGAGTATGGCTGGTTTAAGGAACATTCTTGTCGATATTTATGCTAGAATTGATAGAGATAATGTTTTAAGTGCTGCTGAAAGAATTATATATGATGCCCCTAGAATAGCGTCAACAATATTTAATAAAGTTAGAGAAAGGGAGATTGATCTCCAAAATATTGGGAAAAAATATGTGGTTGAAAAGCTTTCAAAAATATTGAGAAATAGGGTTAAAGCGGCATTTCTATTTGGAAGCAGGGTATGGGGATACATTTTTAAGGGAGATTATGATATAGCCGTATTTATGCCTAAAAACTATACTCTCTTTGACCTAGGATTACTTCAAGTCGATATAGCAAAAATATTAGAAGTAGATGAAGAAAATATAAACCTTATATGTCTTAATTCAGCTCCACCAGAACTAATACTTGAAGCATTAAATGGAATCCCTATAATAGTTGAAAACCAAGCTGAAATAATTGAAATAAAAACAAAGGCCATGACCCGAATCCTAGATATTAAAGAATCATTAAAATATTTAGAGAAAAAATAGATAATTTCTAATACTGATACTGCCTTCTTCACAGATATTTATATCACATTTGAATATATTGGTATTGTAGTTAGTAAATATCTAAAATATTTGGGGAAAATATTGGTCTAAATTTTTGAGAAGTTTTATCGGATATTTGTCTCTCATCTTCATATACTGTGTTTTCTCATCAGCTGTTATACATATTACCCTATATTTTTCTGCAACCGCTACAGGTATGGCATCATAAATAGTTACTCCTGCATCGAATGCTATCTCCACACTTCTCTCCAAGATTTCTCTACTAATCTCCTCAACCTTCATATGTAGATTTATTAATGCATTCACTGCTCTCTTTAACATTTCAGTATTGTAGTCAGGCTTATATCGAAGAGCATTTATAACTTCGCAATATAATAGTGGAGTTACAATCAGCTCTATACCTCCTTTTATAAAAATATTTCTTATCTTTAACGCTTTATCAGTATACTCTTCCCTACTAAACCATTTAACAACTACAGAAGAATCTAGTGAGAATCCCTCCATCTCCTAATCTCCTCCACCCCACTCCATTTAACCTTACTCCCCTCTCTCAATCTATCAATCTCCTCTGCAGCCTTAACTCTCTCAATTCTCCTAATCTCCTCCTCAAAAGCCCTTCTAGCCACCTCGCTCCAATTAACATTCTTTAACTTTTTCATCCTCCTCCTAAGCCTTTCAGGAACAGTAATTGTAACATTCACATATTTCATACATTTAGATATAACAAATATAATATATAAATGTTTTGAAATTTTCTAACTTTCATATTGGCCAGATTCCTATATGTCAGCAGACTAGATTTTATCACAATCTAATTGATAATATCTGATAACTATTCTCAATTTTAAGAAATATTTATAAAGAGTGAATATTAAGATAGTTTGGGATACCATAGCCTCTCTAAGAGAGAGAAT
>CAZKAY010000017.1:0-7193 GCA_964550975.1 uncultured Thermoproteales archaeon
ATTAAACATTTCTGTGAAATTATACCTGTAACCTGTATTGGAATTTCAACCCTTTTTGATTCATATTCTATAATGACTTTACCATTAAAAGTACCCTCTTTCTCTATTCTTATCTCTATATTAACAGTCGTTGATTTACCAGCGTATATAATAAATTTTCTTGGAGAAACTATTCCATTAATATCTTTCAACGAGATAGTTATAGATGTATCTTTTCCACCAGTATTTGATAAAACAATGGTTTTAGTAACTCTAGACCCTACACATCCTTTCACACTTATTGAGGAAACGTTTACCTCGATTTTAGGCGATGTAGGAAACATATATTTTAAAACTATATAGATCCCTGCTATGGCGATTATCGATAACAAAATAATTATCAGTATTTTCGTGTACACAAACTATTTATTTTAAATGAAAATATATAAATTTTAGTGGAAATATTTTTGTAAAAATGTCATAAAAAATGAAAAATATGAAATATTTAAAAAGATATATATAGCCCTATTTCTATAGTATACTTGATAAGTATATAGGTGTATGTATGAATAGGAGAATATTATTTAAAATAGTATGTAATCCAAGGACAATATTACTAATATTTTCTCTAATTATGCTATTATTTTCTCAGAAAATACTGGCTGATGGCGACGATCCAGGTCAAGGAGTGACTGATCCAGATCCATTGGGATAGAATTTTAAAATATTATTTTATTTTTCTATTTTATGCAAGTTTATCAGAAAATTTATTAGTAACATGCTATATAGTGTATGCAGTGATTCAAATGAAAACTGGACTAATATCATCGGAATATGAGATCATAAAAGCTATACCTACATCAACTACATTTAAGGAAATTGCAGATAAAACTGGATTGTCATTATCATATGTTTCAAGACAGATGAGGAAACTATATACCGAAAAATCTGTGCGCTATTATTTTAAACCAATATATTCTAAAATGGGCTTAGAACTTATAACGGTATTTCTGCCATACAAGTTAAGGAACATTGAGAGGCTTAGAACAGGAATCCCTTATATTTTAAGTCTATCTCATATAATTGATAGACTAAATGACTATCTATTAGTCATTGCTACACCTCCTAAAAAATATACTAATATTTTTATAGAATATTTGCCTGACAAGCCTATAAAAATCTATAGAAATTTAATTGAATTTAAATGGAGACCAGATCTATCTAAATTATCCAAATTTAAGGATGGAGACATATATACAAATTGGAAGAATTTCTATGAAGAATATAATAAAAGTCTATCTGAAAATATTTTAAGCTATAAAGAAATAGAAAGACTCGATAATATTGATCTATATATAATTTCTGATCTAACATTAAATGCATTTAAATCGATGAGTGATATTGCTACAAAATTCGGTTTTTCACAACAACTAGCTTCATATCACTATCATAAACATGTATTAAAGGTATGGGACTATAATGCAGTAAAAATATTGTTTAGTTTAGAAGAAGTTCCAGTAAAGTTTTATCAATTTGCTTTAGGAGACTATCGTTCTGCGTGGGCCTTCTCAAAAACTCTAGCCCAATCTCCATTCACAATATCTACACTGCTTTCAGAAAATAAACCAGAAGTATTATGGATTTCAAGACTTCCATGCGTAGAAGAAGTTCAATTCCATAAGACACTTAAAGAGCTAAAGACAATACTTGATGACATGGAATATTTAGGATATATGGACACTGATTTATTATTACGTTGGACAATACCTTTAAATGTAATTAAAAAAGGAGAATGGATTTTCAAACCAATAAAAGTATATCATAAATAATTTATGTATCGACTTATTTTACTCCATATTTTTTAAGTAGCTTAGCCCTATGGAAAAAATAGCATAAAATATTGACATAAATATATATAACTGGAGGAGAAATAATTAATCTATGATTGATCGTAAGTCTGCATTAAAACTTCTACATGATAAAGTTAGAGAGAGAAATTTGATAAAACATATGCTTGCGGTAGAAGCGATTATGCGGGCATTAGCAAGACATTTAGGCGAAGATGAGGAGCTTTGGGGGCTTGTTGGATTATTGCACGATATTGATTATGAAGAGACAAAAAACTGTTTCGAGAAACATGGTTTAGTTTCGGCTGAAATATTGAAGGAGATGCTTCCAGAAAACGCTTTAAACTCTATTCGTGCACATAATGAGATGACAGGATTTAAAGATGATAGTAAACTTACTAAGGCATTAATGGCAGCGGATCAGCTTTCAGGATTAATTATAGCTACAGCATTAGTTATGCCTAATAAAAAGTTAAGTGAAGTAAAGGTTAAAAGTATTAAAAAGAAGTTTAAACAAAAAGATTTCGCTAGAAGAATCAGAAGAGATAAAATAAAGTTATGTGAAGAAATAGGAGTACCTCTTCAAGAATTTTTCAGAATAGGATTGGAGGCATTACAATCTATAAGTAGTGAACTAGGATTATAATATTATGTATGAGGTTACCTGCAAGTATTCCAAATAAACCTTTAGAAAATGCTTTTAAATAATTTAAATGCTTCTAAAAAATATGCCTATAAAAGCATCCATTAGATAATGAGATAAAATATATAGATTACGGAGATTTATCAAATTTTATATTTCTAGAATTCGCACTAAAAGATGAGGAGGGTATTGTAAATAATATCAATAATTTTAAAGAAAATTGAGAGAAACAAAGCTAATATACTTACTAATAGTATATTACTCGGTGAAAATATGGGATATACTTATCTACCTCCACCACCGCGAGAAAGACCTATAGGAAAGATAATTATTGGAATATTGATTGGATTATTAATTGGCGCTGTCATTGGGTTTGCATTTGGATACGGAGTTTTATCTTCAGAGATAAAGGAATGGAAAGAAAAATATTATTTTAAAAAAGGTGAGTATGAAAGCCTTTCATTAAAATATAATAAACTTTTAAGTAATTATACTATCCTTCAGCAAAAATATATAAACCTATATCAAAACTATACTGACCTTAAAAGTGAGCATCTAGTTTTAGTGGAAAACTATACTCGGCTTAGAACAATTTTTGAACAACTTAAAAATTTAAGTGAGCTTTTTGAGAAACAGACTAAAGAGGTATTCTACTATAGAATATTCACGATATATAACTATAAGACCGATGAATACTGGTATGCTTGGTATAAGATTCCAGCTAGAGACTATTATCATTATCGTTTTGATGTATCTACACATACACCTGCATTATTAAATGACCGTATGACTCAAGAAATAGTATATAAAACTGTTACTTCATGGCAGGATGATAAGGGATCGGTTATAAGAGAAATCGCATCAGATCTATGGTATATAAGTAAGGGGGATTTAGAGTTATTTGTAAATCTAGCTATACAGCTTGTACATCAAATATGCTATAATATAACTAGATATACTAAATATCCTATAGAAACTCTTGTAGAGGGTTCTGGGGACTGTGATAATGTAGCTATTCTTACAGCATCGATATTAAATGCAAAGGGATTAGATGTAGTTGTACTTCTTGTAAAAGCCGACGGAAATGGCCATGCAATGCTTGGAGTAAATATCGATAAACCAAATGATCTATATGATTATGGTAGAAAGACTGCATGGTATTATGAGTATAATGGTAAAAAATACTGGCTTATAGAGGCTACCTGGGGCGACCCAGGTGGAAAGAATTGGATTGATCCTGCTACGCCAGAGGCATATAGATATATTGGAGCATTTGTCGGAGATAATCCGTGGAATAAGATTGAAATTATAAATGTTGTTAAAATAGAGGGATAAATCTTAATATTTTTATATTTTTGTATTATAATCCTAATATATGTATCCTAACTTTATCTTAATAGGTATTGATACTCTTCGTGCCGATCATTTAGGTTGCTATGGATATGTTAGAAATACTAGTCCAAATATAGATAGGATTGCAGGTGAGGGTGTTTTATTTAAAAATGCTTTTACAAACGGTATACCAACTCATCCAGCATGGACAACTATTCTTACTGGAGCTCATCCTCTTCGTCATAAAATAGTTACACATATGGGTGAGGTTCAGTTAAGTAAATCTATACCGATGGTTCAGGAAGTTTTGAGAAAAAATGGATATGTAACTGTTGCTGTAGACAATATGTTTCTAAAATATGGTTCTTTCTATAAGTGGTTTACTAGAGGATTTAATATATATAGTCATCCAGGCGGAATACCTGCTCCTGAAGCAGGATTAAAAGTTCAAGCAGAAAATGTTACAGAAATTTCGTTAAAAATTTTACAAAAGCTTTTAGAGGAAAAGAAACCCTTCTTTCTTTTTCTACATTACTGGGATCCACATGCACCCTATAAACCCCCTTCTCCCTTTAACAGACTTTTCTGGAAAAAAGATTTTCCTGAAAATGAAAGTCTACTAGATTTTATGATTTCACAATATGATGGTGAAATAGCTTACTGTGACAGTGAAGTAGGAAGATTATTAGAATTTCTCAGCGATAATGGTTTATTTGACAAAACAATAATTATAGTTACCGCAGATCATGGAGAAAACTTAATGGAACATGGTAACTATATGGGTCATAGAGGACTATACGACTGTATTACTAGGATTCCATTAATAATACGCTTTCCAAATAAAGAATATAAGGGAGTTATTGACAGCTTTGCCCAACATATTGATATTACACCGACTATTCTAACAATGATAGATGCAAAGATTCCTTCTACAGTAGATGGTATTTCTCTGATAAATGTTATCGAAAATAAAAAGAAAGTTAAAGAGGTATTAATGGTTGAAAATACTTTGGAAAAAGCTATGGCTCTTAGAACAATGGAGTGGAAACTTATAATACATTTAGGGAAAACTCCTGAAGAAATTCCCTCAGGATATGTAAGGCTTTATAACATTTTAAAGGATAGAATGGAGAGGATAAATCTTGCCTCACATGAACTTAAAGTAGTGAAAAATTTAAAGAAAAGATTAGATGAAAAAGTAGAAAAGATTCTTGCGGGTGGAGAAAATCCTCTTCTCATACAATCAATTAGAACCAAGAAGATTAAAGCTTATTCGGAAGCAAAATCATTGATAGAGCTTTATGGATTACTCATGCAGGAAAAGGAAGATAAAACTATTTAGTAAATTTATTTACCTTTATAGTCCATTTATTTAATTTATCTATATCTATATTTACTCCTATTCCAGGTTTATCCGGAACACTGATTGTACCATCTTTATTTAATCTCCATTCTGGATCAACTATATCTTTTTCAAAATATCTATTGCTTGCAGATATATCATTTGGATAACTTATTTTAGATAGTGAAGCCAATGCAACTAGATAGGCTCTGCCTATACCTGTCTCCAACATTCCTCCAATCCATACTCCAAGACCATTTCTTACACATAGATTATATATTTTTAATGAATTTATTATTCCCCCAACCCTTCCAGGCTTTATATTTATTATATCACAGCTATTTATCTCAACGGCTTTCTCAGCATGATAGGGAGTCTTTATACTCTCATCTAGACATATAGGTGTATCTAATTTTTTTCTAAGCTTAGAGTGATCTATTATATCGTCATGGTATAATGGTTGTTCGATCATAAGTAAATTATATTTATCCATTTTCCTCAAAACTTTTGTATCATTCAATGTATATGCTGCGTTCGCATCAACCTGCAACATTATATCTGGAAAACTTTCTCTAATATTTTTCACCACATCTATATCCCATCCCGGCTTTATTTTAACCTTTATCCTAGAATATCCTTGTATTAAATATTCTTCAATAATTTTTAACAAAGTTTTTATATCTCTCTGTATACCTATACTTACTCCACTAACTATTCTATCCCTCTTTCCACCAATTATTTGGGATAAAGATTTTCTACTTCTTTTTGCAACTATATCCCATAAAGCCATCTCTATACCAGCCTTAGCCATATTATGTCCTCTAATAGGCTTTACCATTTCTATATATTCATCTATATTCTCCAATTTTCTTTTTAAAAGTAATGGAATAATATATTTAGATACTATATGCCATGCGGTCTCAACAGTTTCATAACTATACCATGGTCCCTCTCCAGCAACTATTTCGCTCCAACCAGTATATCCATCTACGTCATTTATCTCTACCACTATACAATGTTTCCATAAAGTTTTTCCAAAACTTGTTTCAAAAAATCTTTTTAACGGCATTTTTAGCCAGTATAATTTTACTCTACATACCTCTATTGCCAAGGAAGTCCACCTTTAAGAATTATATTTAAATCCTTCCTCCACAATATATAGTAGTTTCTCCTAAATCCTCCCTCATTCTTCAGTGAGATAAAGTCGGTTACAATATATTTTTCAGACAAGTATTTTTCAAAAACTTTTCTCAATTTTAATCTCCAATCATTTGCAAGCTCTAAACTATATTTCTTAACCTCATTAATATCTCCAGGAATCTCAATTAAAGCTATATCTTTTTTACATTCTAGATTTAAGCCTATAATCTTTCTAATCCCTGGTTTAATTTCCTTAGACTCTACTATAATCTCACTCCTCTCTAAAAGTTTTTGAAAATCTGGTTTTGGAAAATCTCCCTTAACCTTCTTAATAACTCTTGAACTTTTAATCCACCATTCAACCTTAAATCTATCAGATATCATCCCCCTATTTAATTCATCCCTCATTTCACCATAATAGTTTTCATAAAACTTTCTACAGATTACCCCTAGTTTAGCGAAATTAAAGTATGCATTTCTACCCTGCAATGGATCAAATGTCCACATAATTAAGTCTAAATTATTTTTAATCGCCCATTCTCTTTGAGCTAACTTTAATTTAAATCCAACACCCTTATCCTGATATCTACGCTTAACACCAACCATATGTGAATAATGATATATTTTTCCATCATCTCTCGCAACTATTCCTAATGCAAATCCTATAATCTCCTCATTAAGATATGCAGCCAACACTAGTCCACCATTATCAGCAATACTTATCATAAAATGTGCGGGAACTGCTTCAGTATAATCCTCCATACCCCATGCATCTTTCATTACATCCATTATAGCCCTATATTCCTCAGGTTTTTTGGGATGTTTAATCAATATTTCAGACATTTCCTCCACCAATAAATTTATTAAACCAGAATAATAAATTGTTCCAGTGTATATTTATGCCTTTATC
>CAZKAY010000017.1:7293-17660 GCA_964550975.1 uncultured Thermoproteales archaeon
GCCTTTATCTAAAAGCATATCTATGGGTTTAAAAATATATTTTAAGACTATTCCATTCCTATTTCTCAGAATGCTTGTTACACTACTTTTGGAAGTTCTTATCGCACTTGGATTTGGCTTAGCTGTACTAATATTTTTCTCAAATATTTTTCCAGAAAATGTTTGGATAAAGATTGTTACCGCAATATTTATTCCAATATATTTGATAGCAGTTATAAAAGTTGTCTATAGATATTTAATGTTCATGATATTTTCTGCCCATATTGCTGCAATGAGCATGTTTTTCAAGGGAATAAATATAGGGTTTCTTGAACAAATAAGCTATGGGTTCAATATAGTTAAACAGAAAATTATATCCTTATCATTTCTATGGATTGCTAGGCAGATAGCATATGCTATATTTAGAGCCTTAACGGGACTTGTAAGATTTGTTACCGGATGGATTCCAGGAGTAAGAACTATTGTAAGAATAATTTTAGCAATATTGGATAGATTTATCTTAATAGTTTTAGATGTAGTTACAACTTCGATGGTTGTAGAAAACTATGATCCATGGATGGATGCAAAGATAGGTATGATTGTTGTGAAAAGAAATTGGAAAAACTTTCTATACATTGCAGTAATATTTCTCCTATCCACATATCTCATTACATTTGGAACATTTTTCGGAATAACCTATATATCTGGATACATGTTTACTGGACCCATTTCACCTCTACCTATAATTATAGGAGTAATTTCTGCAGCAGTAATGTATTATGCATTCCTAATACCATATATTCAAGCAGTAATGGTATGCGAATACATGTATAATAGAATGAATATTCCCGAAAACACATTGTATCAGGAAGCATATGCATTGGAGCAGGAGATAGCAAGTGTAGTTCCATATAAATTGAGAATGAAATTAAGTAGAGCATTATCAGAAATAACTCCTTCACCGCCGTACTAATATGTTTACTTGTTGCATAATATATATAAATAATTGTAAACATATTAACAATGTATGAGAGTAATATTGAAGGAAAGAGTGTTTAGACTATTTTTAAATAGGGTGGGTGAATGGATTAGTTTTAAAGATATTTTTATTGAAACTGGATTAAAGAAGCCATATATCTCTAGAATTTTAAAATCCCTTCTCTTAGAAGGTCTTTTAATTAGAGATGGAGATAGATTTCATGTAGTTGATTATAAAGGAATTTTTAGAAAATGGATTGAAATTAGGGATAAAATAGATTTATTGAAGTATTTTTATGTTTATCCCCAAGTATATAAAATTAATCGAATATTGGAGGAAAATGGAGTAGAGTATGCTGTTACAGGATTGTTTGCCGAAAACATTATTCATGGATATACTCCTATAAGTGGTGTAGAAATATATTTGGATTCATCAATATTTCTAGATATTGTTGAAATGTTGGGGGAAAAAGGTTTATTGAAAAGTTTTGGTAAGGGAAATCTAATATTAATACCATATGATAAACATGTTTTTTATGGAAAATTTTTTCTTAGAGGATGGTGGATTGTATCTTTTCCACAGCTTGCATTAGATTTAGTTTTATCTAAAAAGTATGGTGATATTGGATATAAATTGCTTGAAGAATGGTTGGAGAAACATGCTTGAGGAATATGAACATCTCAAAAAATTTTCTTTTAGAGAAATGTTTCAGATAATTAGTTTATTAAATTTTAAGCCTTTAATAATAGGTGGATGGGCAGTTCATTTCCATGTAAATAAAGAATATATGAGTATTAAGGGTAGAGAATATATTGGATCAAAAGATATAGATATAGGTATACATGAAGTAAAACATTATTTAAATCTTAAAAAAGTTTTAAAGAAACTTGGGTTTAAGCCTATAAGTTTTAGATATTATAAGGTTTTAGATTATGATACAGGTTTACCTACATCTGAAGATAAACCCTTATATGATTTATTCTACCTATATGTAGATATTATTTTTTCAAGTAAAAATAGATTTAAGAACATTCGGGAAGAACATTTCATTATTGAAGAACCTTTAATTAGAGAAATATATGCTGAGAAAAAATATGTTTCAATGAATAAATATTGTATACCTTATCCAGAATATTTATTTATAATGAAATTAAAAGCTATTAAATATAGATCTGGAGAAAGATATATAAAGGATTTGTTAGACACGATTATGTTATATACATTTACCTCTATAAACTTTGACATCATACAGGAACTTATCTTAAGGGAAAGATTGGAGGAAAATGTTAGATTTATAATGGATAGAGTTGAAGATATTTTAAATGAATTAGTTTATTTAAGATTTGATAGGAGGGAGGCCAAAAGCATAATTTTATCACTAGAAATAGTGTTAAAAAAACTTTTATAACCTATATGTGGTCTAAAATCCATACATAGAATGGTAGTGGAAAAACTGTTTTTAGAAAATTGAGGCTATCAATATTTACCTGCTCCACTCCATTAAATATCAGTTTAACCATATCTCTCTCATTTAATACAAATTTTTTACCCACCTCTCTTTCCTCAACATATACGTTTTCACCATCAACTATTAAACCAACTCTTTCTCCACTCTCCTTTATTTTAAATGTTGCTGAAAAAGATGTATTAAGACTTGAGAAATAGTTTATATAGGATTCAAATAGCCTTTTAAGCGAAATTATTTTCACCATACCTACCGGCGTAATGTTCCATCCAACACATATATCCAGTAATCTTTTTAATACAGGATCTGGATAATAGGGTATAGATAATTCAAGTGAAGATACGTTCATATCTCTTCCAACAGTTTTTAGAAAAGTGTATAGTAATGGTATAAGATTGTCCGGATCTCCACCCTGCTCCCACAATAATTCTTCATGTCTGGCAAAATATGCTAGATATGCATTATCAGATAAATATACCATTAAATTATCCATATTAAATAATAATTCATATGTCTTTCTATCCCTATATACTCTTAAAGGAATCTTCTCATGTAGCTCGATGATCTTTTCAAGAAGAGTTTCTTCACCATAAAATCTTTTTAACTCAACGTTTTTAGAACCATATTCCTGCTCAATCGACCGTATAGATATTTTTAATTTCAAACCTCTCCCAGCAACCTCGTATCCGAAATGACCATATCTCTGCCTATCACCCCAGAGAATCGATAACGCATATCCATCTCTCTCCATCTTCTCTATAGAGTAATTCATTAACCTGGACATGTATCCTCTTCCACGATATTCTTGAAGCGTTGCTACACCACCTATACCACCGACGTCTATAATATCTTCATTAACAATGAATTTTAGTGGAAATATACCTACATGTGAAACAATTTTTCCATCCAGCTTCAATATAATTTTATTCTCATAGTCTAAAGTATCTCTTCTCCAAACATGTGGATATCTACGTGGAAAATATCCTCTAGAATGTCTATAGCATTTCTCCAGAAACCTCATCATTTCATCAAATTCTTCTGGATTTAGAGAAGAGATTTCAATATTCATAGATAAATGATATAGTATATAAAATATAAGCTTAACTCATTCAAATACATTTAGTATACGGTAATTTATCTTATCTCCTATTTTTTCCGCTATCAATAATTCTCCATTATTCATCGTTCTCCATTCATCTCTATTCGTTTTTTCGGATGAAACTATTAACATTTCACCATTACAATAATAAGACATCCTATAGTATTTTGTGTCTCCATAGCATATTGAATTTAAATTCTTTCCTCCAAGATATCTTGTTAAAGCATATATTTTTGTACCATCACTAAATATCATGTTTAAACTGCTATATGGATACTTTATTTCTTTTCCACTTCTCTTCAATATATTCCATAGGTCTCTTTCCACTTCTCTAAATGCTTTTATTAAATCCCCTGTTTCAGCTAATTTCTTTAAAAGAAAAGCAAAGTATACCTCACTATCATTTACACCTCTTATAATAGACTTATATTCATCCAAAAATTCTATAACATCGTCTGGAATATATATAGTTCCATTATGTACGAATAAATATTTTTTATAATAGAATGGTTGTGAACTCTCCTTGCTAATTAACTTTTCTTTAGGTAAGTTACGTGGGTTACTGGCTTTCCTTACATGAGCTATAATAATATTAGCCTTAATCTTACGGCACATTGTCTTAAACATATCTTTTTCCTCATAAACTGGTTTAGGACTTTTAAAAACATTCAGGTTGTTAGATACATAGTATCCTATGCCCCATCCATCGCTCTGTTTACCTTTCACGGCCTGTATGAGAAGAGAACACTCATCCTTAATTAAATACTTGGAGGGTGAAATCGGCTTTACAGATATTATTCCCAGCATCCTACACATATCTATCACTATGATTTTATACTATAAATATTTTATTTTTCAAAATATTTTGAAAATAGAAAAGTCCATTTGAATAGTAAAGCTTATATTTTTATTGGAAATATATGTGAGGGATGGAAATTTGAAGGTTGTTATTGTTGGAAGTGGTCCTGCAGGTCTTTTTGCTGCATATGAGCTTTCCTCAAAATTTGATGTAAATGTTTTTGATATGGCTTCTACTCCGGGTGGTTCTGGATTAAGATCCGACGGTAAACTTAATTTTCATCCGAGAATTGGTGGGGATCTTACAGAATTTTTAGATGAAGAAGAGGCTTGGAATTTATTGAAGTATATTGAAAATATTTTCATTGAATTAGGTGCACCTGAACCCAGTTTTAGAGAAGATATGCTTAGAAGATTAGAATTGAAGGCGGTAAAGGCTGGAATAAAGTTTATTCCTATAAGGCAGAGCCATATAGGTTCCGATGAGCTGCCTAAATTTCTTAATAGAATGGTTGATCTACTTAAAGATAAAGGTGTAAAGTTTTACATGAATCATAGGGTTAGTGATATTATCGTAGAAGGTGATGCTGTAAAATATGTTGTTGTAAAGGGTAAGAAGATATCTACAGATTTTCTATTGCTTGCACCGGGTAGAATTGGTTCAGAATGGCTTGAAAAAACTTTAAGAAGCATAGGGGTTAGATTAAATTTTAATCCGATAGATATCGGTATTAGAGTTGAGGTTCCTACAGAAATATTCTATGAAATAGTTTATGAGTATGGTGCGTGGGATCCTAAGTTTCATGTAAGAACCTCTAGTTACGATGATTTTGTAAGAACTTTCTGTACAAACCCAGATGGATATGTTGTAATCGAACCCTATGGAAACTCTATCTTCGGCGTAAATGGGCATTCATTTAGAAAAAGGAAATCCGGACTCACTAATTTCGCTCTCCTCGTCAGAGTTGGTTTAACCCAACCTCTTGAAAACACAATGCTATATGGTAAAAGAATTGCTCAGCTTATAAACACCCTTGGTGGAGGTAAACCAATTATTCAAAGACTTGGAGATCTTTTAAGAAGTAGAAGATCTACATGGAGTAGGATTAATAAGAGCTATATTGAACCCACTTTAAAAAACGTTACCCCAGGAGACATTGCTATGGCTTATCCTCATAGAATACTTCAAGACATTTTGGAGGGACTTGAAAAGCTTGATAAAGTTGTTCAAGGAGTATATAATGATAATACTTTGCTCTATGCGCCTGAAATAAAGTTTTATGCAATGAGAGTTGAAACAAATAACCAGCTCCAAACAAAGATAAGAAATCTATTTGTAGCTGGAGACGGAGCTGGAGTAAGTAGAGGGATAATTGGAGCTGCCGCAACTGGTATAATTGCTAGTAGAGGAATAATAAGAGAAGCAAATAAATAAAAAAATTAAACTACATCTATGTTTAGATTCAGTGTCTTATAGTCTTTAATTAGATTCTTTATATCCTCTTTCCTCAATTCCTTTACCTCTTCCTTGGTTTTTCCAACGATAATTATAAATGAATACTTTTTCTTGGGGGTCTTTATGGTAGATTTTATGTTAAAAACCATTCCGTCATACTGTTCTCCGCTTATTGTGAAAAACCAGAATACGTCTTCCTTAGGTTTAGATGATAAATATTCTTCCGTATTCTCTGGCAAGGATAATTTTACAAAGACACTTGCATTCATATTAATAGTATTATTGAAGAGTATTATTATGTCCAGCGAATCTCCTGCTTTAATCGAAATATTGGATGGAATTACCAGAAATTTTACACCATTTAATTCGAATTCCGGTACCCCTAAGCTTTTAGCTAAACCATAAACTTTATCTAAATCTTCCTCCAAATAAATCAATCCTCAAAGAAGATAATTCATCCTTCTATAAAAATCTTTTTACTAGATTCCAGTATCTCTATAATATTTTTCTAAAATATCTCTATATTCCTCCTCATCTTTTATCTTTTTTATAATTCTTGCTACAACTTCTATCCAATAATTTAATATTTTTTCACCTTTTTCACGAGAACCTTTTCTTGGATCACCTACGTAACCCATATACGCGTATCTCTGCCAATCAACCATAGTCTCTAAAAAGGGCACTATCCATCTTTTACCTAGCTTTGCTTCACCCTTAACTCTATCTAGCTTTACTAGATTCGGAGTTAAATATAGCATCATACTGGTCTCAATTTCACCAGCATGTTCAACAACCCTTGTCTCCTTAATCTCATTTATAAAATCCATTATCGGCCCCCATGGTTGATTAAGAATATATAATTCAATTCTCTTATTTTTCTCCAACATTTTTCTTAGAAATAATGATAGGGGCCTTCTATTCCCTCCATGGCCATTCAATATAAGGAATTTTTTAAATCCCTGTCTAGAAATTTCATCTAAAATATCTTCGAGTAGATTTAGGAATGTATCACTTCTCAATGAAATTGTTCCATTAAAGTTTCTATTCTCAGGTACATATGCATAATATAGTGGAGGTAAAACTACCGCGCTTTCCCTTTCAGCAGCCTTTAACGCAACATAATATATTGTGATTGTATCTGTACCTAATGGTAGATGTGGTCCATGTACCTCTATACATCCGATCGGAAGTATTACAACAGTTTTATTCTTATCCAATTTCTCTATATCTCTATAGGTTAACTCCTCCCATTTCATTTTAACCACATATTTTTATGATTGTATTTACTATATATTCTTGCTGTGATATTATGCCATGTATAGTGGTTGTTGGATTACAGTGGGGAGATGAGGGTAAGGGTAAAATTGTGGATATTCTTGCAGAGAAATCTGATGCAGTTGTAAGATTTAACGGTGGAAGCAATGCCGGACATACAGTTGTTGTAAACAATACGAAATATGTTTTCCATCTAATTCCTTCCGGAGCACTTCATGGTAAAAAACTTATCATTGGAAATGGAGTTGTAGTTGATCCAATGCAGCTTTATAATGAAATAGAATTCTTAAAGAAAAATGGTATAAATGTTGATTTACATATAAGTGAAAGAGCTCATGTGGTTTTACCGTATCATAAATTTTTAGATTCAAGCCTAGATACCAAACATGGATTAAAAATAGGAACCACTCGTAGAGGCATAGGTCCAGCATACTCCGATAAAATGTCTAGAAGATATGGCTTAAGGATGAGAGAATATGTTGAATCGAATTTTAGAAATATTTTAGAGAAAATAGTTAGGGGTAAAATAAGTATATTGAGACTATATGGATTTAAAAAAAGTTTTGAAAAATATTTAGATGAAGTATATAGCGAATATAGTTTCTATGCTAAAGAGTTGAAGAAATATGTCTCAAATACAACATATCTTTTAAATAAACTAATTGATGAGAATAAAACGATATTGTTTGAAGGTGCGCAGGGAACCTTACTTGATATAGATCATGGAACATATCCATACGTCACGTCTTCAAATACCATTGCTGGAGCAGCATGCACAGGTTCTGGGATAAGTCCAAAGAAAATCGATAAAATTATAGGTGTATTTAAAGCATATGTAACTAGAGTTGGGTTAGGTCCTCTTCCAACAGAAATACGTGATGAAAAAATAGCGGATAGAATTAGGTCCATTGGAAATGAATTTGGAGCAACTACTGGTAGACCTAGGAGAATTGGATGGCTGGATCTTGTAGCATTAAAATATGCTGAAAAAATTAATCATACAGATTTTCTTGCAATTACGAAAATAGATGTATTAGGAGGAATAGATAGAATAAAAATCTGTGTAAAATATGTGTTGAATGGAGAGGATACCGAGATATTCCCGTCAATCTTAGAAAATATTGAGCCAAGATATATTGAGTTAAAGGGGTGGCGGGAGTTATCTAGAGAGGAGTGGAGAGAAATTGCATCATCAGGCTACAGTACTCTTCCCAGAGAAATTATCAAATATATTGAATGTATTGAAGAAATATTAGAGAAACCTATAAAAATTATCTCTATTGGACCTAGCAGAGAGGAAACTATATTTAGACAAATATAGTGTCTCTTGAAATGACTGATATCTCATCACATGTAATTAAACTATATTCCTTATTTTCAGCTAAAGCAATATATAATGCATCATATACTATGAATTCATATTTTAATGCTATATCAAATGCCCCTAGATGATAATGGTCTTTAATCCTCTATCATAACTATTTTTAGGTCTATTAAAACTTTGGCAGAATCTCTCTTCATTATTTAATCTAACCTTATTGAAGATAAATCTATAAATGTTCTGTAAACGAAAGAATTATCACTATATAACCATATAGTTATGTTGGGTGCTGATAATGTCTATATCTCCAATCGATGACAGATATAAGAAGTATTTAAATGGATTTGAAGAATACTTTAGTGAAAAAGCTTTGATGAAATATAGATTAATGGTAGAGATAGAGTATTTAAAATTTTTATCAAAATATTTTGATGGAAAGGTTGTGAGACATTTGTCTAATAACGAAGTAATACTATTAGATAAATTATATAGTAATTTGGATGAAGAGAATTTTAAAGCTATAAAAAAAATTGAGGAAAGAATTGGACATGATGTCAAAGCAGTTGAACTATTTTTGAGAGATAAGATTATGTACACATCTTTAAAAGACCTTATACCTTATATACATTTTTCATTGACCTCAGAGGATGTAAACAACATTTCTTTCAGTCTATTATTAAGGGACTTTACATATAACATGTATATTCCATTGCTTAGAAAATTAATGAATAAGTTATATAACATTATCATAGAAAATAGATCTACATTAATGTTGGCTCGTACACATGGCCAACCAGCATCTCCAACAACGTTTGGAAAAGAAATGGCAGTATATTTGTATAGAATAATAAATATTTTTAAGGATATATCGGAATATAAGTTTCCCGGAAAACTTAATGGAAGTGTTGGAAACTATAATTCATTTCATATAGCATATCCCGACATAGACTGGATTAGTTTTTCAATAGATTTTATTGAAAGTCTTGGATTAAAACCTATACTTATAACTACTCAGATACTTCCCTATGATTTTATATTAAAATATTTTTATAATGTAATGCTTTTGAACAGTATTTTAAGAAATCTTTGTAGAGATTTATGGCTATACATGAGCTATCAATATATTGGTTTAAAGACGCGGAGAGCTGAAATAGGGTCATCTGTTATGCCACATAAAGTTAATCCAGTCTTTTTTGAAACTGCTGAGGGTAGTTTTGAAATTGCAAATAGCCTGATACAATTATTAATTAATGAGCTACCATTATCGAGGCTTCAAAGAGATTTATCTGATTCAATTATTAGAAGAATTTTTGGAGAAATATTTTCCTATACATTTATAGGTATATTGAAGGTAATTGATGGATTAGATAGACTTATAGTTTTTAAAGAAAATATGGTTAAGGATCTATATAGTCATGGAGAAGTTTTAAGTGAAGCATTTCAGACAGTTTTGAGGAAAGAAGGATTTTTAAATGCATACGATATGATTTATAGATACCTTAGACAGAGACAAATATCAATGAATGAGATAAAGAATATTATTGAGAAAATGGAGGTTGAGGATAAGATAAAAGAAAAGCTTAGGAATATTAGATTGGAGAAGTTCATCGGATTAGCAATAAAATTAACAGATATAGTGATAAAGGAATACGCTAATATATAGAGAAGATTAAATAATCTATGATGAATATGAATAAAGAATTAACTAAAATTTTTGATGAACAGGTTTATATTGAAATAGAGAATGCCGAAATGTTGAGAAATGTTAAAATACGATTAAAGAATATATTAGTGAAGGAATTATTTGAAAGTATAGCACATGATTCGATGAAACATGCAAGCTTATATAAGTCGTTAGCAAAAATGTCTTCAACTGTAGCTACAGCCATGACTGAAACAGAGTTTGAGATACTGAAAAATGTTGTAGAGAAACATATTAAGATAGAAGAAAATATGATTAGAAATATAAAGAATATGCTTGAGAAAGGTGTTGAT
>CAZKAY010000017.1:17670-24162 GCA_964550975.1 uncultured Thermoproteales archaeon
AAAGAGTGGAATATATTCTGAAATATATTTTAGAAGACGAATATAGACATCATGCTCTTTTAAAAGGTATGTTAGAAGCGATAGCTAGAAGAGAGGTCGTATCTGAAGAGGAATGGTGGGATATTATCTGGAGAACTACTTTCTCCAGAGGTACACCGATGTATTAATACTATGTAATTTAACATAGAATTTTTAAATCTTAATATAATATATCATTTTAGTCACTATTAATGTATTCAATAAATTCACATACTTGGATAGGGAAAACTGTATGTGGAGAAAATACATTATACTCTTATTAATGCTAACTATACTTTTAATATATAAACCATCTCTAGAATCTCCTGCTGTAAATGTTTTGGTATATAGTCCTACTGGAGAGTTTACTGGAAGGGAAAGAATATTTGAGTTATTAAAAGACAATGGTTTCCAAATAACTATTTTTAAAAATTGGCGGCTGAATAAGGATGATTTAAATGGATATAAAATTATATTGATGTATGATTACACTATTTATCCATTAACATATATAGACAATGCTACTTTGAAAAATATATTAGATTTTATTAAAAATGGTGGAGGAATATTTCTCCTAACATTTTCTAAGCCATCTCTATTAGCAGATATGGCTGGCATAACTATTACACAATATGTTATAATTGATGATAAAAATATGTTTGAATATCTAATGGATAATAGAATTTTAGTTTATAACAAATTTGGTTTAGAAGATATCGGAAAAAATGTTAGTAAAATAGTTATCCCCTATTCTTTTGCTCTAAAATTTGATAAACGTTCTATACCAGTAGTGATAGTAAATAATAGTACTATTGCTATAAATCTATATACTAATCAAACACTCATAGGGAATTTTACTCCGATAGCTGCATCATATATTGAGAAGGGAAGAATTATTGTCTCTGGTGGTGTAGATATTTTCTATGATTTTTATATATATTCTGAAGATAATCCGCAATTTATAGTAAATATGTTTTACTGGCTTGCAGGAAAACTTCCTCTAAAAGTGAGTTTAAAGACAAATATAAATAGAATGTACTTTAATATGAGCGTAGCTATATCGCTTTTATTGATATCATCTCTTCTAATAGCATTTTTCTATAAGATTAATGTAGGAGAAAAATGGAAAATAATAGGGATACTGCTATTAGTATTTATAATATATTTTTTAGGAATAGTATTTCAGTTTTCATATGGATATATTATAACATATCAACATATTATTTTACTAATCCTATTGGCTATCTATATAATGACAATCCATATTTTCTGGAATAAATTTATACCGATTTTAAGAGACAGCATGTTAAAACTAATGATAGCCATAGCTATAGGATATATATTGCCACTAATATTTCTAGGATACATCTTATTTCAAAACCCACCTTCACCGATATATGAGACATTTACAGATCGACTCTATATGACCATAGATGTTTTCTTGAGAACATATGGTTCAATTGTAATTATATCGTGGGTCGGAATACCATTTCTATGGCTATTATTTAGAAAAAGATATGAGGAAAAACTTATATATCCACATATAATAGAGCTTAATCTACCTCCAGAAGGATACGAAAAGATATTTTATCAAGACCTTTATTCAAACTATATTTTCAAGGCTATAGCTGTATTTCTCTTCGCTCGAGTATGTCCTGGAATAATCCTACTAATATATTCACATACATGGGGTGGAAAGACCATTCCAATAGAATGGATAAACATTATTCAAACAAATGCTGTACTAATATTTTCTGTCACGATAGTCATATTTACATTGAAAAAGGCAGTTGAATACGGATTAACGGAGAAAGATAAGATTATAGAACTGAGAAACCTAATGTTTATAGGAGAACTTCTATATACATTCATAATGTTTTTCGCAGTTCCATCTATTATAAATTCATTAATACTTATGGAATTTAATATGAATAGAATCGCTATAAATGTTTTAGCACCCTTTATTAGCTTTATAGTGGGATATATAGCTATAAAAATATATCAATCAGATAGGAAGAGCCTTATGTCAACTATTATAATAGGTATAATCATCTATCGGTAAATACAATAATTACGATACTTATTTCAGTAGGATTTAAGAAAATTTACAACGACTTTGAAAAAAGCTTAAAAGTTAAAAAAAGACCTCCCCCACCAGCTCAATAAATATTTAAATCTTTTTAGTTCGATAAATATTTTGGTCGATCTCTTATGTATGCAAAAATTTATATAGTTAACGGACTATAATAAAAAATGGGTAGATCATATGTCTTCTGAAGAAAAAGTTGTGAGGAAAGGGATAACCATAAAATCACTGGTCCTCGGCGGCATAATCATGGCGATATCATATCTATTTTTGTTCTACTCCTTTCATCCAAGAGTGGCGGGAGCAAATTACTGGTTTAGCCACTACTTTGTATACTATGGACTAAGATGGAGCTATCCATGGGAGACCTTCTTCTTCCCAATGGTAATAATAATGTCACTTCTTGCATTATTATCTAGAAAACTTAGAGTTACGCCACAGGAATGGACTATCGTATATGCCATAGTTTCAATGGTTGTACCCACTATTTTCTGGTGGGGTGTATGGATATGGAATATGAACCCACTGTGCGCCACGTCAAGATTTAAGTCAATCCTAGAGTACTGTCCATCTATATGGATTCCCAAAGACTATGATATACTAGCCAAATTTTATGAATCAAGAAATCCCTGGGAGTTCACAATACCCTACGCAGGTTCCTGGACGGTTCCAATAATTACATGGATTTTGTTCTACATATTCTCTGGAATATGGCTGTATGCCTTGGCATTAATATTTAGGAAGAGATTTATAGAAGTTGAAAAGCTACCATATCCCGGAGTTATACCATCTATAACCATAGTAAATTTTGCAAGTACGCCAGTTAGTGAGACAAGTAGGAGAAGTATATTGTGGAGTAAGAAGGCACGACTATTTTGGATAGGATTTCTAATAGGAGTATTTTATGCATTCTTCTATATACAGGATTGGTGGCCATACTGGTTCTTTAAGAAACCTCCATTTACAATAAAAGGAGACATAAGTTTTCAAGGAAAGTTTCCACCGTTTCAAAGATCGGTGCTAAGCTATTCGGTATTAGCTATGGAAGTAGCACTATTTTTCCTATTCTCGTTAGACATATTATTTACAGCCACAATATTTCACATAATATTCCTAATTCTGTTACCAGCATATTTTGTAAGTACGGGTGTGTTTCCATCCAAGGAAACCAGTGAATGGGGAGCAATGTGGGGAATATATTACCAGTCAAAATACGGATATGCAGGTACATATGGAATGGCATTAAATACAATGACCATAGGTATAGCTCTTTATCTAATATTCTATACTCGAGACTACTGGATAAGATTGTTTAAAGGATTTTTAGGTAAAGAGAAGGTTTCTGAAGAAGGTGAACCCTGTTCAATAAGAACTATGTGGATTCTATTCATCCTAGGCTTCATACTAATGTGGGCATGGATGATAGCTAGTGAAATACATCCAATAGCCAGCTTAGCTGGCTTAATATATATTGGAATTGTATGGTTTGCAGTAATCAGATTTAGAGGCGAAGCTTGGAATGGACCTGTACTACCATGGGGATTTAGATTACAGGAACCGGATAGAGCCTTTGCTTATGGAACAGGTGCGACTTTAGGTTTATGGAAATGGGGTGAGCCAGCACATTCTACTACAGGATATGGATTAGCATTTACAGTATCAAACTTTACTACCTATCAAATATTTACGCCAGCTGTATCAGCAATTTATAGCTATAAAATGGCTGCGGAAACTAAGACAGATCCTAGAGAGATCTTTAAGGTACAGCTACCTTTAATCATCATTGTGGCGATACTTTCAGTAACAATAGGCTGGTATAATATGGGATTACAGGGATTAAGAAACTGGAGTCATAGCTGGACACAGAGCTGGGATGGCGCACTTAACAACGGTATGGGTGCAGCTAACTCTGTTGTAAATGGAAGAGGAGAAGATCCAATTAGAGCTAATAGTATGATTATTGGTATAGTGATTGGAGCTATATTAATGTTTCTACGTACTAGGTTTGCATGGTTCATAATTAATCCAATAGCTGTACCTTTGCTTACATTAACAAACTTCTATTCAAGCCTTAGTGCAATAATAGCATTTATATTAAAATTACTGGTAGTGAAAATTGGGGGAGCCAAAGTATATGAGAATTATGCTGTACCAATTGCTGTCGGCGTTTTCTACGGTTCCTTCATAATGTGGCACATTCTATTACCGCTATCGCTTCAACTAAGTCTTGGTTGGAAGATGATACCAGTATAAAAAATTATTTTTTATTTATTTTTTAACTAATAAATTATTTCTCAAAGTTTAAAGTTGATAGGACTATTATTCTCCCAATATTTCTGAGAGCAATGTTGCTGGATAGTCTCCCGCGCCTATTATTTTTACTTTTGATATAGGCCATATTATATCTGCTTCCTTAGATATTTCATAAAATATTGTTAAAAGTGGCTCTA
This sequence comes from uncultured Thermoproteales archaeon, assembly GCA_964550975.1. Classification (GTDB taxonomy): domain Archaea; phylum Thermoproteota; class Thermoprotei; order Thermofilales; family B9-G17; genus CAZKAY01. The sequence continues at coordinate 22,225 of CAZKAY010000017.1, forward strand.
ACTCAATTTCTTCAGTTTCAATTATTACATTAGTATATTCTTTAGGGAAAAGTACTTTATTTATACCTACCTCTTTATCCTTAAAAATTATTTTCTCTATTCTTATCGGGTCATTATAAATGTTTATAAGTCTTATATTCATTTTATTCTTTTCCATCGATGTAAATTCTATTTTTATATGATGTTCTCTTGGCAATGTAAATCCATGTAACGTTAATATTGTTTGAGGATAGTTTTCAACCTCAATTGTACCCTTAAACATTGTTTTCATTTGAAATCGATAATCAACATCATATACAGCTATATAGTTTGAAGAATATTCTTTCAAAACTCCCTGATAATACTTTTTCTCTCCATCAATATCATCAACAAGCACTGTTATAAGTCTACCAATACTATTTTCTAGTAGTGGATTATAGTTTGCTCCAAGCTGTGTTAAAGCTTTGGCCTGGGCTTCCTTAAACGTTTTTTGAAGTTCTGGTGTCAAGTATGATAAAAGGGGACTTGTAACTTGACCAGAAATTGAGGCAATTTTATCTCTAATATATGCAAAAATATTATAGGAAGTTCTTTTAAGTTTAAATATTAATGAGGGATGATATATATCTTTAAGTTCCTTCCACTTTCTCCTCAACTCTTTTTCATCCATCATATATCTAAACATTAGAATAGCGTATACGTTACTAAGATCCGATGAAAATATTTTTTTAGAGGTTAATGATGGAGGCATCCAGGGATTTATGACAACCTTATTTAAGTCATAATCATCCCGTATACGTCCAAGTTTCTTAAGTTTTTTTAATAAGGCTTCAGCTTCCCTTAGAAATTTTACATCACCTGTCTCATGATAATTTTCAACTAGAAATGCAAGTAGGGTTTCCGGGGACTCAAGTTTATCTCCAAGGAAAAATACCTCAAAGGAACCACCACCTTTAGATGGAACCGATAATCTACCATAGATGGCCTCAGAGTTAGTGAAAACAACAACCTTTTTTCCATCAAAAATTTTTAATACACGATCTCTAGATAACCATTCAATTAAACCATATATTATTGACAATATAATTGTGAGAGCAAAAAGATACATTACTAGATAAAGGTATTTCAGAACTTCTTCGGGAAGTATTTGAAACATATCTCATCCCAATATTTTATACATAAATAAATTCCATTTTATCCATAAATATATTATCTATATTTTCTACATTTCCGACAATACCATTTCTTCTTTTTTTCAATCCATATAAGTTTTTCGCCACATACTGGACATACAGGTATTGGAACTGGTGGCGGAGGTAGTTTTAACATAGTTCTCCTCATAATTTCAGTATTCCAGTAATCTGGATCACGAATATATTCTAAAATATATTTATTATCTTTAGCAGTATAAATTAAAATATTGCCATATTTTAATAATCTTCCGATAACACTTTTCTTTACATCTATCTTTACAACATTTTTTAAGGGAATCGTTTCAATTTTCTTTAACAATATTCCTTTCTCAATTTTTATCTCAATATTAGTTAAAATATAGACTGTACATTTACGGTCGATCTCTGCATAAATTGTTAATAATATGGCAGAAAGCAATGTAATAATGGAGATAGATGGATGGAAAACATAGGGGTGGATGAAAAATATTAATACAAAAATCAATATAGATGCTATATAATACTTAATATACCTATATCTCCTAGGATTAGTTTTCAAAACAATATCCATAACATATAAATAGATATATAAGATTATAATCTTTATTTCTCTAAAGTTAAATGTTTTAAGAGTATCTCATATTCTGATTTATCATAGATACCAATTATTTCACCATCCATAAGTCTCACAACTCTATCGCAATATTTAATTAACTGTAAATTATGTGTAGCCATAACTATAGTCAATCCTATTTCTCTATTCATTCTCCTAAATAAATCCATAATA
>CAZKAY010000017.1:24172-27864 GCA_964550975.1 uncultured Thermoproteales archaeon
TTTACCTGCAATCGCTCTTGCAATAGCCACTCTTTGCTGTTCTCCACCGCTGAGTTGATTTGGTTTATGCTTTAATCTTTTACCTAAACCCACAAATTCCAGCGCCTCTATAGCCATCTTTCTTCTCATTTCGGGATCTAATCCTCTAGCTATAAGTGGGAGTTCAACATTTTGCAGTACATTTAGTCTTGGAACTAGATAATACATTTGAAACACAAATCCAATTACAGTATTTCTATATCTGCTTAACTTGATATCATCATTTATCTCAGTTATATTCATATTATCCACAATTATTTCTCCCCTACTAGGTTTATCTAACCCACCTATTAAATGCAAGAGAGTTGATTTACCACTTCCAGATGGACCTATGATCGATATAAACTCCCCTCTACTTATTTCTAAGCTAACATTTTTCAATGCAGTTACTTTAGGAGTTGAAAATATTTTCCATACATTTCTTAATAATATAATTTTATTATTCATATCTTAACGCACCGAGTGGATCTAAATTGGCAGCTCTTCTTGCAGGAATATATGCTGCAAAAATATTTGAGATAAATGGTAGGAGAATTGCTATAAATGCTATATCAGGTGTAATTACTGGAGAAATACTGGTATCAAACATCCCTAATCTAACGTATGGTGCTAAAAATATAGTTAAAATTATACCAATAAATACACCAATTATTGTAGTTAAAATTGTTTCTGAAAGAAATAATAGAAGAATGTCTTTCTTTTTAAATCCTATTGCTTTCATTATACCTATCTCCTTTGTACGCTGCAAAACATTTATTGTCATTGTATCAAATATCCATAAACCTATTATGAACATACTTATACCAGAAATCATTCCAAGATATAGCTGTAGACTTCCAATAAACTTGTTAAACTGTTCTGTTATAAAGCTCGGATTAAATGTCCTAGCTCTTGGAATCAATACTCTAATCGATTTTGCAATACTATCAGTATATTCTGGTTTTTCCGCTAATACATAGAGTAACTTATAGTTCCTGCTATTATCTATTAAGGAAAAATATGTATCTATATCCATGATAATAGAATTATCTGGATTTACGCCTATAAATCCACTCTGTCTGGCCTTTGCAAGGCCGACAACAATTCCCGAAATCTCTTTTACACCTGAGGAAGTATATACTTTTATTACTATTCCTTCACCAGCTTCATGTATTTTCTCACCTGTTTGAAAATTTTTCCATACATGTCCTCCCATAATGAAACCCAGTCCTTTCATTTCAGCAGAACCTTCCTCAATAACTTCATCAATCTTATCTACACCATAAACTATATTTAGTTTACTCGGATCTATGGCCATTATACTTACTCCCCTAGACTCTCCAGACAATATAATTCCATTAGTATATGTGATTCCAATGACGTCTTCTACTCCATGTATAGTTTTAATATAAGCTATATCTACATCATTTATATTGCTTGCAATGACAAATATGGAGTTTACACCAAATATCTTTTCAAATTGACTAGTAAATAATATTTGAAAAGATTTCCCCATACCCAATGCAAGTGTAAGTGATGTTACAGCTATAACTATACCTATAATTGCACCAATAGATCTACCCCTCCTTTCATTGAAACTTGTATATGCTATCAAAAAGTAATCGGGAATTCTCATTTTTTACGCCTCCAAATAAAGAGAAATAGAAAGATTATCACTACAATAAAACCTGATATAATGAATATTAATTTCTGGATATAGTTATTATAGCTGATCTCCACCTTATTTTCAGTAAGTTTTTCTCCAACACTTATCGTATATTTTTTAGAAAATTTATGGGAAAAACCATATACATCGGTATAGGTTATATTTATTGTAACTATGTATATTCCTTTCTGAGAAGCTGTAAATGAAAATGGTATACTTATAGGACTTTGTGGTTGAAGTTGTCCCATAAATAGATAAGTTTTTCTTAAAGGTATAAGTTTTTCAGGTAAATTTATACTTACATTTAAATTTTTAACACTACTTGTACCAGAATTTAATAGCGATATCGAAAGTATAATATTATCATTTTCCTTTGGATTTGATGGAACCACTTCAATCGATGTAACAATTATTTCTGGTGAAGAAATAATATATAGTGTGGCTGTATCAGTATATGTTATAGTTGTACCACTTTCAGTTTGATACGTTAATTCATATTGTATATACTGTGTAGTAGTTAGAGTCGCTGGAACAGTTATATTTAACCTAATTTTCCTATAACTATTTGCAGGAATATTTTTAATCGAAATAAATGAGGGAGATACGATGATCTGCCCACTCTTAAGTATAAGCATAGCATTATTCACATCTATATCTGCAGTATTATATATTATAAACTCTACACTCCTACTTTTTCCAGCTTTAATAATATTTGGATTAAATACAGCTTTAATATGCTTAACATTATAAGCAGGTATAGTTATAATTCTTTCCTCAGCACCTTTCCCTCCATCTATATTAATGTAGTCTAAATGTATACTTATTTTAACTATATTTGAAAATGGAAGTAAAGTCAAGTTTATTAAAAAAGTTTCTCCGGGAGATAGAGATTTAAAATAAATGTTTAATGGATATTTTCCACCTATAATTGATGCCCCATCAATACTAATCTTTGCATATATATCGTATATCGATGATGAACCATTATTTATAAGCAATAATGTTAGATTATTCTGCCTATTATAGTATAGATAACTTTGATTATTCTTTATAGTTATACTTGATGAACCATAATATTTTAGTGTAATTGAAAGCTTTTTTACACCGGATACGTTTTTTATATCATATCCATAGGATTTTCTAGAAATCTTATAATAGTATCTTATAATAATCCATGCATCTATATTTAAGGGAACTTTACTTATATTTAAGACATATTCTACAGTAACTATTTCCCCTGGTTGCCATATTCCTATTTTAACTATATCGTCTCCTATAACTGAAATATTTTTAGAATAAAACTGTATATCTATGTTCGACAGAGTATCATTTCCATAATATGCTATTCTAACTGTAAGTTTTGCAAGTCCAAGTCCTCTGGAAGGTATTCTAGTCCAAGAAGTAGATATAATTGTAAAGAAATCAATATTACCTTTAATCAATAAAGTCGAATTAAATAATAATGGTAAAACAAGGATAAATAATAGTATAAATATCTTTTTCATTTTCTTTCACCCAATATCTCTAAAATCTTATATGCACATTTCCTTAGTCTACCTCTATATTCTTCTGGAAGCATCCCTTTCTCACCAATATAATCTTCTATATAATAAATATAAGACTCAAGTTCATCAACAACCTGGTCGAAAGTATGCATACCAACACCAAACCTAAATATAGGTATAAAGCCTTCCTCCTTTAAAACCTTTCTACCCTTCTCGGTTAGCTCATATATTTTTTTACCATTACCCTTAGATATTTTAATCATATTCTCCTTCGTTAATGTTTTTAAAACAGGATATATTGAACCCGGTGAAGGTCTCCAAAACCCCATGCTCAGGGTCTCAATAGAATTAATTATATCAATGCCAGACATAGGTTTACGATAAAGCAATGACAATACCACCATTTTTAACCCACCTCTTCTTCTCAGCAAAAAATAAGGAATCATGGTATCATCATATCGATAAAGATATCGAATCCGATATAAATACTTATCGATGCAACT
>CAZKAY010000018.1:0-26428 GCA_964550975.1 uncultured Thermoproteales archaeon
CTGGTTTAACTCTCTCCACCAACTCTATTATTTCATTATCTGTATAAACTATACTTGTCTTAGCAATAAGTCTGTTATTCAATATACATATACCAGTTTTACGTTTAGTGCTACCTGCAAGATCTATTCCAACAATTATCATTGGAATATTTCCCCTCTAAAGTATCTAATTACTAGATAGAGTAATAAAATAGGTATAATTATATTATGTATTAATGCATACACTGTTATAAAGGTTGATAGAATTAGAAATGTATAAATATTTTGAATTAAAAGAGATGTCGATATTATCGATACACTTATTACAAATGCTATTAATAAGTATCTAAAAAAATATTTACTCTCACTCCAATTATAGAGATATATATTGACATCCACTTTATCGAGCAAGTATAAAATTAAATATGATATAATAAATGCAATAGATATTCCCGATAAACTCCCAGTTACAAATCTAATTAAATTATTACTCTCCCTTAATTTAAATAGCTGTGTTAATCCATCAATAGCCATAGGTATTATTGGAATAAAATAGTTTAAAACTCCTATCCTCCTATTATTCATTCTACATAACATAGGAAATATAATATATCCTGAGAACAATCCTAGATAGATTCCCGTACATCTCGAGCATACAGGAAGCTTTAAGCCATTAATATATATGCTTCTCTCAGGAAATTGATGGCAAAAGAAATGATTTAAAAAATATAGTAGGGTTATATACCATTCAAATATATTCATCCATGACACTTAGGCTGGTGGAGGTGGAGGAGGCGGAGGAGGCTGCTCAGATTTTCTTACAATTAAATATACTATTAATCCTATTATACCAGTAAGTAATACTACAAGAAGCCATAGTACAGCGTTTTCTCCACGCTTCTTAGCATCCTTATAAACCCATATTGCCAGTACAATCCAGATAATGAATATTACTAAATATACTACTGCACATACTCCATAGAATCCAAGTAGTGGTGCCAAATCTCGTGGTTGCATACAATTTCACCATCATTTTTTATAATTTTAAACTATATTAATCTTTCTATAAATTTTAATTAAGTAAAGACATTATTGTAAATACTTTTGTATCCTCAATTATATTACTTATCTTTACATATTCATTTGGATTATGTGCTGTCTCGTCCATTGTAGCCCATACAGCTGCTTGATAACCTCTTCTTCTAAATATAGATGCAAATGTCCCCCCGCCTATTCCATATATTTTCGGTTCGAATCCTCTGGCTCTTCTAATTGCTTCCGATAATTTTAATACTACTTCACTTCTAGGACTTGTTGGTGGAGCCGCTTGAGACTTAGCTATATATTCAATAAATATTTTTACATCATATATTTTTTCAAAAAACTTTCTAGCATCCTCTATAATTGATATAACTTTATCTAAACTATATTTGGGAAGTATTCTGCAGTCGAAATATACTGTATCTGAACCAGGTATAGTATTTATGTTATCAAGATTTTTATCCTTTCTTGTAGGCTCAAACGTTGAAGAGGGTGGTTCAAATAAATCATCTATATCTGAAAAATGTCTATGAAGTATATCATCTAATGTTAGTGAAAACTTCATGCCAATTCTATGTGCATTTAAACCTTTATGAGGCATACTTCCATGAGCCTGCCTACCTATAACTGTTATTTTAAACCATAATATGCTTTTCTCAGCCACCTCAATGTATTTTCCACTAGGTGTACCTGCATCCGGAACCAATATTAAATCATCTTTCCCAAAAATATTTTCCTCAAATATTTTTAGCATACCATATCTACTTCCAGCCTCCTCATCAGCTACAAACATCAGTCCAAGATCTATTTTTGGAACAATATCTAACTCCAATAATGTTTTCGCCGTCAATATCGATGAAGCTATAGCCTGTCCATTATCCTCAGCACCCCTACCATACAGTTTATCGTTAATTAATGTAGGTTTAAATGGAGGAGTATTCCATAGATTTATATCTCCCTCTGGAACAGTATCTGTATGCGAGATTATCCAAAGCCTTTTATCCCTATTTTCGCCGGGAATAATTGCTATAAGATTTCTCCTAACCCCTTCCTCAACTCTTTCATCGACTACATCTATTCTCTTAATATTTTCTATTCCGATTTTCTTTAACTCATCCTCAATATATAATGCTCTCTTAAACTCTCCTGGACCACCCATGGAAGGATTTACAGCCTTTATCTGAATAAGATTTGTAAGAAAATCTATAACATATTTTCTCTGTTCTTCGATAAAACTAAATATCCTATCACTCATAGATATTTTAGTTAAATATTTGTATAATAAAGTTTTTGTCTAACATCCCTTAAATTAGGTATATCTTTAATTAGCCCGCGTTTACCCAGTATATTTAAAGCATATCTAACAGTTCTAGGAGAAAGCAATGTTTTTTCAACAATGTCCTTCTGAGTTAATGGGCCTTCATATTCAAGAACTTTAAAGACCAGTTTAGCACTAGGAGGCATTTCAATAAGTTCCTCAGCCAACTTTACCTTACGATAGAGTCTTGAATGGATTGGAGATATTCCTTCAATTTTTATGAAAGATATTATTGAGGAATTCTTAGATATAGATATAGATTCATTAACCTTTATTCTGTCAATACCATCTATAACCGCCTCTACAGACACCCTACTCTTAATATTCATTAACTCTATAATTGATTCAGAAGGTATTATTAAGGGTCTACGAGAGGGATCTAGAGAATTTACTGGAGTTAATGCAAACACATTTGTCTTTGAAAGTATTATGGGTCCTCCAGCAGACATAGAATATGCGGTTGATCCAAGAGGAGTTGCAATTATTAACCCATCTGCATGGTCTCTCCATATAAATTCCTCATCCACCCATAGCTCATATTCCATTAAAGTTGCACTTTTATATGGAAATATAGCTATATCGTTTACAGCTCTATAGGTTTTCTCATCATCAATTATCGCTTTAATTACATTACATTTCTCAATTCTATATCTTCCTCCCTCAATTTTTTCAAATACCAAATCCATATTTTCTATAGTTGTTTCTGTTAGAAAACCAGCACTACTTCCCAAACTTATACCTAGTACCTTATATTTAAATCCAAGTTTATGTAACGCTTTAAGAACAGTATTGTCCGAACCGAAAACAATTAGAATATCCGCACTATTAATATTTGAAGTAACATCAATATCATATTTAGCTATCTTCTTCAATATTTTTTTAACTATATCCTCGCTTCCCTCACTATATATAAATATTTTAACTATATATTATCACCACTTAATCCTAACATTTTTTTCATAAAATTTATATCATTCAATATATTATCATCTATACTTCTTTCAACTATCATTGTTCCACTATAATTATTCTCTCTAATTATTTTAAATATTGTTTTAAAATCGATTGTTCCAGAACCTAGTGGTGCATGAAGATCTCTTAAACCATTATTATCATGCAAATGTATATGAACTATCTGGGGAAATATTTTTTCTAAAAAACTTACTGGATTACCACCTATATTTGCATGACCTACATCAAAAGTTACTTTCAGTGAATCGTATCCAACTAAACTCAATATTTCACTCAACTCATATATAGTTCTACCAAATGCTGGAAAAAGTTTTTTAACCCCATTTTCATAGGAATATAGCTCCATATTCTCTATACCTAAATATATTTCATTTTTAAGAGCATATTTTGACAACTCTTTGAGAAACCTTATACTTATCTTCCACGCCTCATCCCTTTTAAGAGAATTCAACGCTTTTTCTCTCATTAGGTACTCGTCTGAAGGTGGATAAAAATATGATGGATGAATAGTGATACTTCTTACATTTACGTCTGAAGCTAGCTCTATAATTCTTTTCGCCGAATCCAGATATATTATTCTTTGCTCAGAACTTTTTATAGCTAATTTTTCACAATACCACTCATGAATAATAAATATGATTTTATCATATTTCACCAATATCTTTGACAACATTTCCATTACATTAACATTATCTATTAAAAACTCTCCACAATTTAATTTATGTTCTAAAAGCCATTTAATACCTCTGGAAACAGTATCTTCCATTTCAACAGAACTTAGTTTACCGAAACTTTTTCCATAAAATTTTTTGGCAAAAGCCGATAACATTACACCAATATACATTATCTCACATAGTTAATTTAATTAGATATCTCATTAATTCTCACAGGTCTATTTTCTCTAGCAGACCTATATATAGCCTCAGTAAACCTGATAACATTTAATCCACATATTCCTGGAGACATATTTTCCTCTCTACCTAGGATACAGTTTATAAAGTTTTGATCCGGGTTTGAAGATAATGGCAATTTTGAGGGCTTTATCCAATTCCCATCAATATCCTGATACATTACATCTCCAGTTGAGATAAGTATTGTTCCAGCTGTACCCCATATAGTTTCCTCCTCCCCCCATTTAACAGCATTACCATTTATAGTTATACTTGCAAAAACATTCTTTTCAAATCTTACTAATATATTTGTATGCAAATCTACTTTTACATCTTCATTATCAACATATGCGTATATTTCAAGCGGATCTAACTCTACCAACCATAGTAATATATCTATTATATGACTTCCAGAATCCATAAGCATTCCACCACAGCTTATAGAGGGATCCATTCTCCATTTATCAGTTGCAAGCTTCTTCCAACCTTGAGCAAGCCAGATACTTATCTGTTTAATCTCTCCGATACCACCTGATTTAATTAGATTTTTAGCAAAAATATATCTTGGATCATAATGCCTCTGATATGATACCAGTAATACTCTACTATTTTTCTCCGCTATCTCTAACAGTTTCTCAGCTTGTCTAACAGTACATACCATTGGTTTCTCAACCAATACATGTAACCCCTTTTTTAGAGAATAATAGGCTTGCTCATAATGATATACATGTGGAGTAAAAATGCAGACGGCATCTAAATTCTCCATGTCTATCATTTCCCTAAAATCTCTATAAACATGTTCATCTCCACTAAAATGTTTACGATAAACTCTTCTCCTAAAGTTTTTAGCTTTATCTAAGTCTATATCTGTAAATGCAATAATATTTACGTCTTCTATATTCATTAATCGATATAAATGTCCCTGTGCAATACCCCCACATCCAATAATACCTATATTAACCATACATAGCCCCATAGCTTACAAATCCCTTTACTCTAAAATATTTTATCTAAAATTTAATTGAGAAAGAAGTTCATTGAAATTAGTTATGATTATAAGCCTATCGTCTCGCCTTTCATCCTTATTCCTATTTATCCATACAGCTTTCATACCCTCTTTAGCTGCACCCAGAGCCATTTCATAAATATCGTCTATAAATAATATTTTAGATGGAGAAACATTTAGCTTATTTATTAAACATTTATAGAACTGAGGCTGAGGTTTATAGGATTTACATACATCTGCAGATATTATTTTAGAAAAATATACATATAGACCGGTTAATTTCAGCTTAGTCTCCTGTATAGATCTATATCCATTTGTAGCACATATAAGAACATATTTTCCAAATACATTTCGAATAAAGATCAAGGCATCTTCATATATTTTTATCATCGAGGCATATCTTACTATAAGTTCCTCAAATGTAAGCTTACTTCCAATTATTTTAAACTTCATGTTCCAATCATAATATTTATAGCTCCTCTCCGTCATCCTATTTATCCTACTAAATTGATCTCTTATTTCACTAATATTTCTACCAGTATTCTTAGAAGCATCAAGAAATACTTCATCAAGCATTTTATTGAAATATCCATCATGCATTATAGTTCCATCGAGGTCTAAGGCAATGTATCGTATATTCAAAAAATCACCATAGAATTTAATAAGGCATAGTCCACATAGATTTAACTATAAGCATTATAAGTATTCCTACACCTACAATGATTCCTTCACCAAATGCAAATCCGCCTACAATTACAGATTTATATTTATTCCAAAAATCTCTTCCAATTATTTTAGGTATAAAGTATCTGCCAATTATTGCTCCGGCCAAAACTGTAAGAGTAGTCGGTATAGGTGTGGCAATACCAAATGCAAATCCTAGGAGTGAAAAAGGTATTTTTAAAAATTCAAGCAATGATAAAACTATCCCACCGATTAATCCGACAATCAGTAGCCACGAATTTAATACAAATATTTGTTTAGTAATCCATAATCCTGTGTAAATAGCATTTACTGGCCAAGTTATAACAGTCCACGGATAAAATGTTGAAGGTATAGGCGCCAGTTTCCAGAAAATATCCACATAAAATAATCCCATAATCCATGCAAGTATTGTTGCAAGTATCCAGGCCTTATACACACTTGACAATTTAGTTCTAGTTATATGACATACCTTTAATGTAGACGCCCAACTCGCGCCACCCGTAGGCCATACAAATCCAATAGATGATGGCACATATATTGGTGCAAACCATATGTCTACGTTGCTATAGGGTGTTAACGCTAGTAAAGACTCCCTTACATAGGGTATGGATAAATTATATCCTGTTAATCCTAATGACCTAGCTGAAATTAGTGTGGAAAGAAATGCCCATATGGGTGACAATATTAATAGTATCCATATATAGGGTAAAAAGCCTGGAACTAATGTTATGGTCAGTAAGATTAAGCCTAAACTTCCTGCTAAATATAGTGTTATTAACAGCTTTGCAGATAAATACCCCGTTCTTTTAGATATTTTTGATAAGCTTGATAGCGTTTTAATCGTAGAGGAAATGTATTCAGGATGCTTTAGGAAGGGAGCTATTCCTGCAGCAATACCTATACCAATTATGAGACTCGCCCAGAAGTCAAGTATAGAATTACTCCAAACCATAGATATATTCATTCCCGGAGTCCATCTCCTAAATAACCCAAGGTTTACAAGCAAATTATTTCCAATAAAGTAAATAATAAATGACCCTATAAATTGGCTTACTGCAACTGTAAATGGGACTACAAATCCTGTCCCCAATACAATTATATCTGTTGCAATCCCCATCGAAGCCCCGGGAAGCCATGTCTCAATAAGCCTATTCATATCTATCCATGGAAACGGTATTATAGATATAGTCGCTCCTAAAAAAACTCCACTTAAAAGTGGCAGACAATATACTATAAATGAATATATTGCTCCTATCAGTGCCGCTATAATAAAGTATTTAAACCTTTCAGCCTCTCTTTCAGCTAATGTCACAATTACTTGAGCAGATACTTGTGCTAATGGAAATGGTAACTTCTCGACTTCCACGTATAAATGTGCTGAGATAAGCCCAAGAGAAATATTACACATCTTATATAAAACATATGCGATTATAAGTATAGCGATAGGCATCATCCAGTCCGAATGAAAAAGTGTTCTCTGAATCAATGCCATCGAATTAGCCTTAGGTACAATCCATGTAGGTATTTTATCTGCAATTCCAAATGAAATACTTATAGATCCGGTTCTTAAATATGACATCCATAAAAGCTGTAGATAAATTATGTCTGAGGCAGCCGTGCCAGCTGCAATCTGAAGTGTAAATAATTCCTGCATAGATAAAGGTTTACCGCTCATTCTACCTATTTGATCAAATAATACTAGGGTTAAATATACAGCTGCTCCCATGAGAGCTGCACCAGAATATAGTTGACTGAATAATATTACTGGTTGCAAGACTAGAGCTGCATATATGGCTCCAAATATAACTCTATGAGTGAAACCTTCCCGCCATTCGATTTCTCCAGTCATTTAATCACCATTTTTTGGCTAAAGATATATATTTTTCTTTCTCCTCTGGTTTAAATGTTCTCCAGAGTAAAAGCTGTTTTCTTATATCATCTACAACGGAATATGCTGAATTTATCCATATACTTCTAGATCCTGTTACAAGCTCCATAAGTATTTGAAATACGTATCTCTTCATACCCGGGTTCCATATAGCTTTTAGCTCTGTTTTCTGGGTTATGCCTTGCTCATATGGTGCAAGTTGCATTGTAAATAAGAGTTTTTTAACGGGATTCCCAGCAATCTCCTCTTCACCATAAGTTATATCACTTATAACCGTAAATTTACCTAATCTCTCACCTCTGTGTGCTTCAAAATACTCTTTCATAAATGCCAATACACCTTTTACCTCAACTTCTATTGAAACAAATGGTAAAGATATTTCCCATATATTTCCCTTTGGCTTAGGAACCTTCCATTTTCTAGCAAGAGAAGGTGTGACTAACTTAGATGCCTTATAGGCTGGATATATGGATGATGCGAATGATGCTAGAAATGCGAATCCCATTACTAATATTACGAAAGAAGAGGTATAGTTGAAAGATACTTGATAAAGATATGTAATTAATGTAAGCTTAGAATATAATACTGCCAGTAAATATCCTAAAAAGCTTCCCACAATACCTAGTACAACTGCATCTGTAAGAAAGACAAAGAATACTTGTGAGGGAGATAGCCCTATCGAACTTAGTATACCTATTTCCTTCGTCCTCTCATATATGCTTCCTAACATAGTATTTAATATTGTAAACATTGCTATAGCCATTGGTACTAAAAGATACTGCCATCCTTGAAATGTAAACAGAACTGATTGTCTATAGATTATTAATTTATCACCTAATCCACTATATACGTCTACACCAAGTATTTCAGCAATATCACCTACAACTTCACTAGCATATGTATTATTATATAGTTTTATTGAAATTATATATATTTCAGAGTCTTCAAATAGATCAGTTATATTTTTATTAACTATTAGATAAGAGTCGTGAAGATGAGGATATATTTGAACCTCCTCCCCAAGAGTAGATAATATTATCGGGTCTACTGGTGTAATCTCCTCCAAATCTAGATCTTTCAAATCATTATATTCATTTAATGTATACCCAATTATAGTTAAATTCAAATTTCCTGGTAATAATATTGTGCCTCCTAATCCGCTACTATTATATATATCGTTACTAGCTATACATCCATATTTTGATTTCATTAAAACTATTAGAATATTTGTTGGAACTATGTATTTATTAGCCTCACTATAGAATGCATTTGAAGAATCTATTCCTTCTAAAGCCTTCACAGTAATATTTAATTCCTCCGACCTATACTCTGGTTTTTCAAGATACATTGGGAACCACCATGTTCTTATAGAAACTTCACCCTTATCTGAAAGCCATGCCTTAAAAAATTCGTATAAATATGGGGAAAATGCTGCTCTCTCAGGATGCCTTATAAATATTCCTTGATAAGGTGGTTTTTCACCCATCTGTGCTAATGGCATTACAATACTATATGAATATGCCGATGATAATAATGTTGTAGCAAAAATTACTGTTATTAGGGATATTAGAGTCAGGAGAGTCCTGGTTTTTCTTCTTCTCATACCCATAGTACTATAGGAAAAAGATATAGACACTGCAGACGCTATACTAATTCCAGCCCTATGTCTACCTAGAAGTCTTTCTCTAAGTTCTTTAACCCTCTCCTGAGATTCGGATAAGAGTATTCCAAGAACAGGTGTAACTAAAATTAATGCACCAGCAGTTAACAATATCATAAAACCATTAGAAGCTATTAAAATTCCTGGATGTGTAGATATAAATAATAATGTAAAAACAATGTATATTGCTATTGTATTTATTACTTGTCTTAATCCCCTACTACTTATGGTTAATCTCTCCATAAAGAATGCGAATGGAATTAATATGAATGCAAAGAATACAGCAGACACTACTGTATCATAGATTGCTCTTTTAACCTCGTTATATGCTCTTAGCTCAAGATTCCATGCTCTAATAGCATATGCATATGATTTTGAATAAATCTTAGATTTTAATAATAGTAAGGATTTCTTAAGACTATTAACAGATTTATTATGATATTTTTCCGCTATAAATCCTCCCGTAAAAACATTGTATAGATGCAATTCATTCAATCTTTCTTCATCTATGTTTATTAGGTCTAGAGACATTTGAAATGGAACATTAACTATTATCTGTCCACCATATTTTAATGTATACCCCTTCCCTTTATTATTTAATACACCAATAAAGTTGGAGCCTAAGTTAACCATGATTTCAACGGGAGTATCCGGAGGAATATAGGCTACACCTATAGGTTGGTCTAGATATTGTATTGGTAAGCCTGGTATAGCTTTAGCCGTCTTTCTCTCAAATAATATTGTTGAAATAATTTCATTGGAGCCATACTTAAGTGTAGGGGTATGTGATCTAACATCATTTACAGTAATTTTAAACACTCTGGGCGATATATCTCTTGGATAAACTAGTTTAGCTAAAACTATCGTTGACGCCTTAAAAACGACTGTTGTAACATGATGAACCGGATATATAAATGTAGTCCATCTTAATGGAAGCACCTTGCCCCCATATTCACCATAGTCTGGTGCATATAATATGTTCCCTGTGGAATTATCTACTACATAGGCTTCTATCAGATACAGCACCGAGGGACTTAATCCATGAAATACGAAATTACCATTCTCATCGCTAAACGTTAACATATCATGTTTATATAGATTAGATGAAAGATGTACCAATGCATTTGATACCGGTACATATGTTCCCAGAGTAAGATCATATGTAACAACTCTACCATAGAGCGTAATAAATCCCTTGCCCTGTGCGCCCGTAAATTTCGTTACTGGACATTGAGGAATTTTTGTAGAAAGTTCCTTATAATTTGCCAAAAAATAGGATAAGACTATTGAAAACTCGAATTGAGGTTTGAGATTCTCGAAAAATACATTATTGATAGTATCTTTCGGTGTCCACCAATTTAATCTCAAAGAGTTTGATGTTGAAAGAGATAATGAAAAACCGCCGGCAATGGCAAGTGCTTCGCTATCCAATAATAATGGTATTGGTGACGCCGCTAGCGGTATAAAATATTTATTACCGCTTAAACGTAAGCCGTCGCCAACTCTATATTTTTTACCCTTATATTTTATCAGATAATATAGTAATGATTTATCTCTAATTCTTTGCTCTCCTATCTGTATACCTCCTTCGCCTCTATAAAATATGAGATCACTTATAGTATTAAAGATAGTCTTATCTATCCTAGGTAGTCCATAGAATGTTCCTGGAAAAATTCCTCCAGCAACTATTGATAGAGAATCACTATCTGAAGAAAAGTCAAATCCTAGGGCAACTCTTACATTTACACCATCCTTTCCAGTCATGTTTGAATATTTTCCGAAGAAAAATTCTTCCACAAATTCTCTTGCACCAAGCAATCCTTGGTAATGTGCCGCTAATGCTACAAACCATATAGTTCTATATGGTTTGCTCTTAGATAATATTCTAGCTGCCTCCAATAAAAATGCTATACTCGAAGCTTCGTCGGCTCCAGGAGATAATTGTGGTATAATTGAAAATGAATCATAGTGCGCAGAATATATTATTATCTCATTCTCCATCATACCTTTAAGTATACCTATAATATTGTATACTTTAACATTTTTCCATACAACTTCAGAATAAATTTTAGCAGTATAATTTTTATAGGAATATTCTATAAGCTTTTTCCCAGTTTCTATATCTACATAATATCTTGGAAGATTTGCGGCATAGGGCAAATATTTTTTCTCAGCTTCAATTCTATTCACATTGTTTCCGATAAAGATTACAGCCTTAGCTCCATATAGAAAACAGTTAATCCAATCATATTTGGAATTAAAATCTACTAGTGCTATCGAATTATTTAAAACTTTTCCATCCAACTCTACTATACTCGACCTTCTTACATATACGATTTTTCCCTCCAATTTAGCTGAAGGAGGACACACTAGATTAGGTACTAGAGGGTAAATGTTTATCTTCTCCCTTGTTTCAATAACTTTAAGCCATGATTCCTTAACAACAGGTATAGGAACATTTATAGGTTGCTTTATAATCCTCAAGCCCAATTTATTAAAGTATTCCTCAATATATTTTTGGGAAAAATTAAAGCCTTCATAACCCGTAAATCTCGATTTATATGAACTGAAAAAAGACATATGATGATATATATTTTTAAAGTTAAGCATATCCACTATATGTGGAAACTGAGTAAATTGATCTTCGGGATAAGCATGAAAAGAAGAATCTGGACATATAATCAATATTAAAAAAATAATAAATATAAGATGGATAGATAAAAAAAATTTATACATAATTTTATTCACCCGCCTATATTGGAGCTGTCATGCCCATACTAAAGTATGTAAGAGCCACAATTATCTTCGATAATGCGCCACCGGCTATGAATGCTAATACTAATGGTATACCCTTTTCGTAGAGCCTTGAGCCTCCTATTTTTAAGACAGCATACTTAACTATCAATGCTATTAATGCTGAACCAAAAATCTTTGCAAGATGTCCTGGATAAATTATCATACCCACTGGATTAAAGAAGTAGGAGACTACTGGAAATCTCATTCTAGCTAGCATTACGATTGGAAATATTATGAACGCAGCTAGGAATAAGGGAAGGTCTCCGGGACCAGCCCAGTATGCATGTTTCTGTAACGGTTCGTTTAAAACTTCTTTCACCCAACTCTTTGACCATGAAGTAACTACTGGTCTACCCTTAAATGCTCTTTCAATACCAAGGCTATAGCTACTAGACGCTGCAAATAGGAATGCCAAGATGTATATTAGTGGTATAAATATTAATTGAGTTAAGAAGATCTCTCTTGGTTTAGTCTTAACGGTTTTAGCAATCTTATATGCATCTAATGTTACAGTTCCGGGTTGCGTAGACATATTATAGCTATGAAACATTATAGCCCAATATGCTGTTGAGAAAGCTGCTGGATTGTCTCCGGCAGGCCAACTCCAGAATCCGAGTCCACCACCAACAGATGCATAGAATATCTGTGTTGGCTCAGCAAACCAATATGTAAAGAGTCCTGCCTCACCTCTCAATGTAAACATTGTCAGAAACATGGCCGAAGTAAATATTATCAGAAGTGCTCCTAGAATCACTGGCACTCCCATAGCCGAGGTTAGTCCTAGAAATAGTATGAATATAATTATATAGAATATTCCTTGCATTTTATATGGTATTGGTTCAAGATGCTCGTCTTCTGGTGGTTTCTTGAAAATATAATTAATTACATTTTTAATATATTTCCAATGAAATATTATTGTGAATAATGCAAATGCCCATACTCCTCCTGACTCAAATATTGCTTGAGGCTTTATACCCACTTTTCTAGCATAATATTTATATGCATGATACCAATCACTAAATCCTCCTGGGGGAGGAGGAGGAGCTATACCCATTGAAAACTCTATTGGAGGTAATATGTAGAATGAAAGTATATGCATGAATGATATAGTGGATAATATATCTAATGGAAGTAAATATGCTAATGCTGTTATCTCAGGTATTGGCCAAATAGCCCAGGGAGCCCAGGGAGCCACTCCCTTTAATTCGTCATAGAAGTTTACAAACCACCAGTTTCTTAGATATGCACTTCCCTTCATTACTGGAACTGGAAAGTATGGTATCCATATTCTTATAGCTAATGGTATATAGGATAAAAGTCCTAATAGAAATACTATATAGAACCATTTTTTATCTATTTTCCATTTCCTTTCTCCAGAAAATGTTTGTATAAATTCTACCGCAGGCGTTGCATATGGAAATGGTAGTTTCTCTATATCTATATAGGCTCTTCTCCATAAAAGCGATAGTGATAGATTTAGATATCCCCATAAAGTCCATCCAACTATCCATATAATTATATAAGGCAGTAGGTCTCCCCATGGAACCGGTCCACCTATAAGGTATGAGGATACTGTAGATGCTGGCGGCGTCCATATAGATGGAACAAGATCCCCTACAGCCTCAACTATCCCCGTCTTTCTTGATCCTATGGCTACATTCATTGTCCAATGTGCAACATATGGTCCTACGGGCGTTGCAGCTAAAAGTAATGCGGTAGTTATTATTACATATTCTTGTGGTGTAAACCCAAATTTCTTGCCAAATAATTGTAGTATAAAGGCTAATAATATTAAGAATCCTGAAACCTCTACTATCTGTGCACCAACTGTATGAGAATAAGGCCATGGGTTAAAGAATGAAAATGCTCCAGTAGCAAAGTATACTTGAGTGGATAACCATATCATAATGATAGCGAAGATAAAACTTACAACTATTGCTCGCAGAGTAAGTCCTCTAGGAACTTCTATAGAAGTAGAACTCATGTTCCCACATAATATCTTTTTTATTTAGAATATATAAGTTTTATCGATAGATTTATATGAAAAATTAAACATGGTTCGAGAAATATTTTTATGTACTCTTATGATAATTATAATTATTGAACTAGTATGCCTTTAATCTCCGATCCATCTATTTGTGCTAGATGTAAAGGGTCTAGAAGGCTATGTGGTTTACCTCGATGTCCGATTTTGGAGAGAATTAAATCCTCCTTAAATATTAGTTCTAGAATTAGGGATAGAATTTTGTATGCATCCTCCCCACCCTCAATACTTGTTGGTGAGGCTAGCTATCCATATGTTTTCCTCGGACCCAATATTGCTCCAGTTGTTGGTTTAAGTTCTCTAGAATATGATTCTCCTGAAAGATGGTGGGGTGTTAAAGATATTAACGATATTATTAGGCTTAGGTCTTCCCTAATATATTCTAGGTTTAGGGTGAATGTTAAAGATGCTAGGATGATGAGGGGTAGATTGCTTGACGTGGCTAGTCAAATAGCTATGAGTATTAAGCCTGTAAATGTAGAGACATATTATTCTAAGATACCTAGACCTAGGTTAAGGTTTGATGGTATACTTGCACCTATAGGTTTAACTGGAAGACTTATTAAGGCTAGACTGACTGAGAATCCGGTTATACCTAGAAAAGTTGATAGTATTGTTGAGGATAAAGATGTAAAGGCTATTGAAGCTATATCAGAGCTATATAAGAGTGGGATTTCATTCTATAATATTTTAAGAATTTTTTCTATAGGGTTGCTTGGAGAGAAAAGGAGTAGAAAAATTGTTCCGACGAGATGGTCTATAACGGCTATAGATAATATTCTAGGGAATCTTCTTCTTAGAAATGTTAGACATTTTCCGTCTATAAACGATATTATGCTATATTATACTAAATATATTGGAAACAAATACATAGTATTGCTTATTCCCGGGAAATGGTCTTATGAGATGATTGAAATATGGTTGCCGAGAACAATTTGGGTGAAAACTAATAAACCATTTTTCACGGTAAATTATGAGAAATATGATGGTAAATGGAGATATCCTGGAGTTGATGGAGGATATCATGCCATAAGATATCCTTTACTAGAATATCTTTATAGGATTCGTAGACAAGCTATAGCTATAGTTATTAGAGAAGTTGGTAAAGAATATTATGCGCCTCTAGGCTCATGGCAGATAAGAGAAAGCATTAGAAATATATTTAAACGTAAATATATTAGGCTTGAAGACATAAGACATGCATTGAAAACTATAGCTAAACTAGTAGAGACAGATATAGATGAGATAGTTAAAAACTCGCATCTTCTAAAAGAAATATTCGTTCAGAAAAAACTTCTATAAAATATGATAGGAAAACTATATAGATTTTGCTCTTTAGAAAAGAAATAATACTTATATATTTAGGTACTACTTATATATTTAGGTACTACCATGAAAAAGGAAGTTATCGTAACTAGAAAGGGACAAGTAACCATTCCTATAGAATTTAGGAAAAAGTATGGTATAGAGGAAGGAGACCTGGTATTGATGGAGGATGTTAAAGATGGAATTTTTTTGAAACCTATTCCTAGATTTGAAGATCTAGCTGGAGTCGATGAGGGTAAATATGATGTAAAGAAACTTAAGAAGATGCTTGATAAGGTGCGTGGAGAATGGCGTTAAACGCCATACTAGATACTAGATTCTATTTTTCATACTATAATCCTGAAGATGATAAAACTGCTGAATGGACTAGACAAATAATTCAGATGGCTTCAAGAAATATTCTTAAACTCGGATCTTCCATTATAACGATTACAGAACTATATAAAACGATGGGAAAACTTATTGGTTCTAAGATGGTTGAAATACGTATTAGATCAGCCAAGAGACATAAAATAACCTTTATACCAGTTACCGAGAGAATAGCTGAAAAGGCTGGTTTAATAAGCTTGAAAATGAGGATTCCTATAGCTGATGCGATAATAGCAGCTACTGCTCTAATTCATGCCAAGGGAATAGTGATAACAGATGATCCTCATTTTAACTTAATAAAAAATGTTAAAGTAAGATGGTTGACAAAAATTTAGATATAGAATTAAGTTCATTCTTAAAGAAAATATAACTAATATGAATAAATAGCTTTTACTATTATAAAATAATTATAATAATAAAAATGATGATTAATACGCTAAAACTGAGAATTCTGAGGAGGATAGGAAAAGGCCTAAATTTTTAATTGAGGGATTAAGAAAAAGATGTAAAGAAGATTGTTAAGATATTGGAAATAGGGAGTGATTACTTTTCCGTAGAACTTGATATATGATATAATATAATGTTAAATATCTTAACTTATCACTAGATTAATTAAAGCTGGTAAGTGATTATTAAAAATATTTAGGAATAGTATTTAGCTAAGATAAATCATTAATATTAGAAAAATTAAAATGAGTAAAAAATTAGGGAATAGTTTTTCTTAACCATGTCTCTGCAGCCCTTCTCAAAATATTATCCTCAGTTCTCTCATATGAGAATAATATTAATCCGTTACTTCCAGCCTTTCTAGCATATTCTACACACTTCTCTATAAAGTTTTCATTCATCATAGATTTGTTTGACAACCTCATTTTTAGAAAATTATGTATAAAATCAGTGGCGTTTGACATTAATACTGGATAAACTGGTTTATCGCCACTCCAATACTTTATCCTTTTAACCGAATAATATATTGATTCTGCTGGAAGACCTGATGATAAGATTTCATTAAATGTTTTCAATTTTTCAAGATATTTAAATCCGATTAACTCATAATAGAGTTTTGCTAGATCGTCAATCGAAACATTGTTTTTACGCTGTATCTCAACTATAGATGTAGTTGCCTCCCATATCATCCAATCAAAATATATCATTGGCTCAGTGAAATCCAATATTCTACTCATTTCAAAATAGTTTTGCCCACTAAAATAGCTCCACCATGGTGACAAGATATTCGCACTTACAATAAAGTTTTTACCCATATCGTTTTTAACGATACTTGTCAAGTACTCTGTTATATCCGTTATAACCTCATTTTTATATCTTATCCATTCGAAGAATCCGGGATATTTTAAGAATAGATGTAGAAAGTCTGGTAGAGAGAACTTTAGCTCTAATAGATTTTTAACAGTCTTCCCACTTATTTCAATAATATTCCTTATAAGCTGGAGTATATCTTTCTTCATTAAATCCATGTCATATCCTCTCTCATATGCATCCCTCCTACATTTTTCGCAGAAACATGTAAAGAAGTTTTCGAAGCCAGCCATGAAGCTTTCATATCTAATAAAATCAAATACTATTCCATCTAATTCATAGTATTCAATCATGTTAAGCATATCTGCAATAATTTTGTTTATAGCATCACTATTGTTTGGACAAAACACAAAACTATGTCTCTTATTAAAAATCGTTTTAGCAGAAATTTTTGGACACTTTTTAATATCATTCATTCTTTGAATAACTGCATATGGTGCATATATTTTAAAATCATGTTGATGAAGTTCTTTAAGAAAATCATTTATATCTTTCGCCTTCTCTGCATCAATTGTATCTGGCTTTACACATGTATCCAAATAATAATCCTTATTTACAACATAGTTTGGAGGATGTATTTGGAGAATATCGAAGCCGTATTCTTCTAACTTCTCTATCACGTTAGGCTTATTTCTTATCGATTTAAAACCAATAAATATTCCTAGTTCATTCATCTTTATGCGCCAGAAACAGTTATGTTAAGCTTTTTACTACTTTAACTATTTTATCTATATGATGTTTATACTCCTCTCTATACCTAAAGAAATCTACTCCATCTGCACCTGCCTTAATAACGTTTTGAACCGCCTCAACGATATATTCGTCATGAAACATTATGATCGGATGCAGTTCACACTTATTTCCAATTAGTTTTCTAGCAATACTCGTTTCCCTATAAATTATGTCTATAGGCATACCACTAGACATTAGCTCGTCTAAAGTTTTAGGCAGATTTTCTAACCCATCTAGTCCAAAAATCTTATACAATATTTCTAGTATCTCCTCCTCCTTTAACCATCTATTCCACTTCAAAATATCTCTGGCAGTAATATATAATTCATAATTTAGACATGAAACACCCCTACCTATCCTATATATCATTGGCTTAATAGTATCCAGATATCTCCAAAGCTCTGTATAGTCTTGTCCAGCAAGTAATGCTAAGGTGGGCATGAATACATATGCTCCTAATTCCACACTACTATCTATAGACTTTATTAGATTTCTCACATCTTTAACAACCTCTATTATAGATCTACTTCTAAATTCCAGCCAATATAATATATGTTTAAAATTCTTGCTGACATAGAGATAGGAATCTAGACTATAATTATATAGCTCTAAAATCTCTCTACACTTTTTAAAGTCATAAAAACATGATAGTAGATTTTCTACAGAGTTCTTCATTAAATCAAAGGAAATACGAAAAGTAAAATCGGCCTTCCTCCTACATTCCTCACAGAAACATGTTGCAAAGGCCTCTAAACCACTTCCAGGAGAAGCGAATCTTATTCCATCCAAAATTATTCCATCAACATCTAATGCTTTCACGATTTCTTTAACCTTATTTAATAGGTTTATTCTCAACTCAGGATTATTAGGACAGCCTGAAGAAAACCATATATGTTTTCTACCATACACGTCTTCAGCCAAATATTTACTATCTTTATATTTATCATATATTCGGAAGGCTGGTAAAACAACATGTACCTTTAATCCACCCTTCTTTACAGCATTTATGTGATCAACGTTATAGCCTACAACTATATCTGTAAAACCATAATCTTTAAGCATTTTCACTACATCCATATAATTTTGGCTTGGTAAACCAAACATCCATAACCTCATGTTAATCTACCAATTTTATATTTTAGTAAATAGCATATATAATTATAAAATTCCAGATAAAAGAAAATATGGATAAAATAAGGTTTCATCCAAGAAATACTGTGATTCTATCTATATATAGATTTGATAAATCTGTTCCCTCGATATGTATATCTAAATCGATCTTCTCAAAGACTACTGGTATGTATATCCATATTTTACCCTTTCCATACTCGACATGAATTCTTTTAATAACACACCCTTCTTTTAACAATAATCTCGTTAAATCATTTTCTTCTAACAACTTCATTATATTTGTTTTAATATCCTCCGATATATTTTCTGAAGGATATGGTTGCTCTGAGGTGGAATGAGTTTCCTTCTTACTACAAGAGTAGCAATAGCTGATCTCACTATGTTGGCCAATTATATATATATTTATAATGTTTCCAATCCTCTCATCTAGTGATGGAGGAAGGGTGAATCCTTCCGGAACCCTATATTCGGAGAGAGATACAACATATTTTTTCTTTAAGTCAATAGAATAGCATATCTTCATACTTCCGTTTGATGTATGTACCAATGTCTCTATCCATGAACTAACAAATATAAGTCTGATTTCACGATCTATCTCTAGATGTGGATAACTTTTAACACTAATTACCCTAGAGTTAAATCCATTACTATCTAACCATTTTAGAAAAATATTATTTTTAAATATTTGTAAAGCTCTTTCTTCAATCGGTTTACGTATATCTTCCGGTATATAGTTTAAATCTATCCTCGGAACTTTAGCAAATGTTATAAAAAGTTTAACTTGATATCCATTAACATATCCGATAAGTTTTTGAACATTATTTTTAAGCTCTTCTACATCAATCTTTTTAACAAAATTTTTCCCAATGAATATTTTTACATATTTTTCGTTTAAAAACCATTCTACATGACCTATGTCAACAACGCTACCATTAGATAGATAAATTTTACCTAAATCTCTACTAATAAATGTTTCAGACCTCCCTCCAGTTACCTTATTCCCTTTAGATACTATCAGAGCTGGTCCAGAAATTAATTTACATGGATATATTACCTTAATAAGTATAGCTTCCTCGCACTTCATGTTACTATTATAATGTATAATAACCGCATTATTATCTTTAGAAAATACTTTAAATACTAAGTTTTCTCCACCTAGAGAGAAATGGGATAGTAATGGAATCAACAGGACTGGTAAGACTATTATTAATATCTTCTTAAGGAAAGGATTTATCACAGTATTTCACCAAATTAATATATTCATGGAAATTTAAAAGCATTATTAAGAAACATTTTCAAACTAATTTTAACAGACTCATCAATACTAGTTTTAAATTGGTTTAAAATAATAATTTAAAATAATAGTTTAAACTATATTTTATACGGTGTCTAAAACGTTTTTCACGGTTCATCGTACAACAATATATAGGTTAATACTTATACTTATATATTTGATCTCACTTCTCCTACTTATTATCAAAATAATATCTCCCACAAATATTCAGATAGTAGTGTATGGAGAACATGAAGTATATACGAGAGAATTAACTAATTTTTATTCTTTAAATGACGTTATAATTATAATGTTATCGACTATTCTAATGACTTCAAGCGGAATTCTACTGATAATACCTTTCAGGGTTAGGAAGAATATCGTTGAAAAAACTATTGATACAAGCAACGTTTTAAATATACTTAATAAAAGTGAGAAGAAGATTTACGATATTATAGTAAAGATGGGAGGTATTGCTTTTCAAAGCGAAATTGTAAGAAAATCTGGTTTATCTAGAAGTACTGTCAGCATAATTTTAGATAAGTTAGAGGCAAGAGGAATCCTAATTAAAAGAAGAAAGGGTATGTATAATATAGTTGTTTTAAGATAATTGGATCATCATAAATAGCTATTATTAAAGCTAGTTATTCGTAGTGGCGTCTGAACATAAGAATATATATTGAAAACATATTTTGAATATCATAATTCCACTTTTAAACCAAATATTATTTTAAATTAATTAAATACAGCAATTTACTCTACTAACTAAAGTGAATATGTGTTATCTAAAATAGTATTACATTATTATTTCCAGTGTAAGAAATGAAAAATTCATATTTATTATCTCCTTATATTAGACCATCCCATTATATCTCTTGCAGCTATTATTCCTGAAATGGTTACTGCTTCTATACCTCCTCCCGGAAATGTTGATGCTCCGACAAGATATAATCCCTTTATAGGTGTTTTAAAATACGGTCTTGGAGGAGCATCGATAGATTGGTCAAATCCATATATTGCTCCACGATAATTCAAAGTATATTGTTTAAATGTATATGGTGTAGCTGCATCCATAATAACAATATGTTTACTTATTCCTGGAATTATTTCTTCAGCCCTTTTAACTAGCTCCTCAGCATATTTTCTTTTTCGAGAAATATAGGTTTTAATATCCATTTTCTCCTTATCAAAATAATCATATATATCTGTTGGTAGTAAAGTTATTATAGATAAGGTTGAGCAACCTTTAGGAGCTAAATGGTTATCTAGGTTGGAATTAATGAACAAACCTATTCCTCTGTCAAGATCTTTTATTAATGGGGGATAATTTGAGAGATCCATATTTAATCCAAGATATGTTATGAATGCTGTAACAGAAGGCTTTAGTCTACGAATTTTTTCAATAAAATCTTTGGGTAAATTATTGATTAACATTGGAAGTTGTTTAACATTACCGTTAAAAACTACTATCGGTGCTTTAAAGATTTTTCCATTAGCGATAACTCCTTTAACCTCATTGTTCTCTACAAGTATTTTTTCAACTTTATGGTTGAGTAATATTTCTCCACCATAATTCTCTATAATTTTAGCTAAAAGATTTGCATATTTCTGCGAACCTCCCTTGGGATAAAATCCTCCATTAATATAGTATCCATAGATAATTGCCATAGATAATGCTGGAGTCTTTTCGATAGAAGTTCCTAGATAAGCTACTAGGGTAGATATTAATCGTTTTAAATCTTCATCTCTAAAATATTCATCTAAAAGTTCTCCAAAAGTTTTATTTAACAATGAATATACATGTGGTTTTTCTCTAGGATAATTGAATAAAGCTTTAAATCCTACAACCTTAAATATTAGAGGCTGGGGCAGTGGAACTCCCCCAGTCTTATCTATATCCATATAAAGCTCCTTAAAAGCCTTTTCGATCAGATTAAAGAAATTTTTTATCGAATCCTCTTCATCTGGAAACATTTTTATAAGTAGGTTAATGAAATCATCAAATTTTTCTGGAATCTCAATAATTCTATCATTGAGAATATATGCTTCTCTAGTCCGTATAAATATATCTTGACTATTTACGAATAACTCGTCTAAAAGAAGCTTTACTGGACCCTTTTCCCAAATACCACTAATAGATTCAACGCCTCCATCAAAGGTAAATCCTCTACGTTTAAACGATGTACAGTAGCCTCCAACCAAATAGTGTTGTTCTAAAACTTTAACTTTATATCCATTTTTTGCAAGAAGAGCGCCGCATGTTAGACCTCCAATGCCAGCTCCTACAATTATAACTTCCCTGCCTTTAGGTTTCCAGTCAGGATATTTTTTAAACTTCTTTTTAAAGAAAGATTTTACAAGTAGCGAAGGAAGAAATATGGAGGAAAGTACACCGCAAATCACTAGAAATATTGTTAAAAGTGAAAATGGAAATGATATAAGTGATAAGACCATGCTTATAAAAAATATTGTTGTCCATATATATGTCAGTAGGAAATTTATCTTTAAAAAATATGGATCATTCCAATAGGATTTAGGATAATCAAGTTTAGCAAACTCTAATGTAAATGGTTTTCTCCTCAAAATAGTGATGAAAGACGCTAGAAATAATGCTAGATAGCCGGCGAAGTCACGATATATAAGAATTTCGTTTAAACCGGTATAGAGGAGGAGTAGGCATATTGAAAAGAAAAATAATGGTGTACTTAAAAATATTTTGGATCCATTTGTTTTAAATGTAGAGAAGAGAACTATAACCGATGTAAATAGGCCTAAGAATAAGCTTAAGGCTAAGTTAAACGCTGAAATCATCCAGTAGATTATCCATGGAATAAATGATATAAATATATTTAAACTTCCCGAGACTTTCATAATATCTCTCTCTTATAAAGCAAGATTTTCCTACATGTTTCTTCACATTTATACCTAAAATATAAATGTTTTTAAAGAAATATGTTGAAATCAATATGAACGATTAACTTTCAATATGAATATTAATTTTAGAGATATATTTTAAATATTATCAACCATTTGGTTTATCCATATTCCTTAAACCTTTCTCCATATATTTTTATATAATATTACTGCACCTATATATGAATCGCGAATTAGAGTCTCTGGAAAGAGAGAATACTACAATAGATGATATAGATATAAGTTTAAGGCTTACTTCTTTTAACATTGGAGAAAATATAGATAAATGTTATTTCCATAATTCTTCATAAGTAAAGGAATAGTAAACTCACCAGACAACTATATATTCGAAAAATATAATATATAATTTCACTAGAACTCTTAAACCTAATTCATGAAATATAAGCGTTAATTTAACCGTATGATTTAATATGTGTATTTATAAATTTAAACATTTATGACAATTATATTTTTAAAGTTATAGAGAAATTATTATTAGAGGGAGAGGGAATATGGAAAATATTGAAAAACTAGCTATTCATGGTGGAGAACCAGTTATTAAAAAACCTCTACCTCCATACTATCCAGGGGCACTTTTTATTAATGATAAAGAGGAAAAATCTGTTATTGAAGTATTGAGAAGCAAATCTTTATTTCGATACTATGGTCCAAAACCTCTTTTTAAAGTGAAAAGTTTTGAAAAAATGTTTGCAAAATATATTGGATGTAGATATGGGTTGGGTGTTACTTCTGGTACAGCTGCGCTATTTGTATCTTATAGAGCTTTAGGGTTATCTAGAAATGATAAGATTATTATACCAGCATATACATGGATTTCTACCCCATTGGCGGCAGTTTATTGTGATGCCAAAATAGTAATTGTAGATATAGATGAATCATTAAATATGGATCCTGAAGTTTTAGATGAGGTAATTAGAGAAGATGTGAAAATAATTGTGCCTGTACATATGCGTGGAGCTCCAGCTGATATAGAAAGTATAGTTAAAATTGCTAAGGAAAATGATGTAAAAGTTGTGGAAGATGTTGCACAGTCCTGTGGTGGAAGTTTTAAAGGTAAAATGCTTGGTTCATGGGGGGATATGGGTTGTTTTAGCTTTCAGTTAAATAAAAATATTACTGCTGGAGAAGGAGGTGCAGTCACAACTAGTAGTGAAGAATTATATAGAAAGGCTGTGGCCATACATGATGTCGCTGCATATTATAGGGATCCGAAACATAATCCACCTCTTCCCGGACTCAATTTTAGGATGAATGAAATAACTGCAGCAATACTTATAGAACAATTAAAAAAGATAGATATTATTTTAAATAGAATGAGAAAGGCGAAGAAAATTATTGATGAATATATAGATAAATGTAGTGAACTGATGCCTAGAAAAATTTATGATGGAGATACTGCTGTTTGTGCCGTATTTTTCTTAAAGAATGTTGAGAAGGCCAGGCTTTTTGCAAAAGCATTGTCTAAGGAAGGGGTTCCAGCAAGTATACTTTACTCTCCGGAAAATAAATATGATGGACATATATGGATTAACTGGAAACCACTTATAGAAAAGTATATGATAATAAATGGTAGGGGTAAACATACTCTTAATCTACTTAGTAAAGCTATACATATAAGTATCTCCTCAATGATTAAAGAAGAAGATGCAGAGCTCATAGGTAAAGCAATATTAAAGGTATATAAACATATACATTGAAAAATATCAGCCTAATCAATATTTTAAATAATTGTTCATAATAGTATTTTATTTAAATAACAACTCATCAATAATTCTTAAAATAGGTAGCCTTACTATTTTTTAACTCTATCAAAATCTTAATCAAAGCTATAATTTCTTTCAAACACTTTCATATAGTTTTATAGCTAAAGCATCATTTGGATCTAATTTTAGCTCTTTACCTAATTTAGCTGAAAAGATCATGTTGAATATACCCCATGCCATTTTTCTCAGAAATATAGCCAAGATCTCTCTTAATATAATTTTAGGGTCTAGCTTTAAACCTAATAGTTTTACTAGATTTTCTAAGTCTCAATATTATACTCGATAAGTAAATTCCCAGAAGTATTCTAATTTTAATGATATTCTTAAGAGATAGATTATAACGATAGCTCTATCCCAATATATTTCATCCGTTTATTTTAATAACCGTTTCTTCAATGTTTTCCAATTCATTATTTTTCTTGGAATAAGGTTTGAATATTTCTCTACATCTAGATTTAGTAAATCTTTATCCTCGGTTAATAGAATTGCATCATAAAATTTTGCTACTGCTAAAATAATTCTATCAAAATAATCTTTTATTCTACAAATCTTATAGATTTTACCCTCCAGCAAATCTATCTCTGGATCTAATAAATTAACTATGCTTAGAAAATTTCGATACATTAAAAATCTTAGACCATCATTAAAGTCTTTAAGCGCTTCATTTATATCCCTTATTCTACCCTTCCTTATAAGAGAATATAGAACCCATTTAGCCTCAATAATTAGTTGGGATGGAAGCATTTTCTTAGCTCTGATATTTATTAATATATTGAAATCCTTCTTCCTAAATACATCTACCTCAATATTAAATATCGGTAAAATATATGTAGTGTCTAAAACAATCGCTAAATCATTCCTCATATTTTTTCTGCTCCTCTCCACTAATTTCCTCTATCTCCTCAACGCTTACAATAGCTAAAGGTTTTTTACTCAAAATATCATTTAAACTAGGAATTCGCTTTATAATTATCTCATCGCGATGAACGGAAACTATAAGGTCGTCACCAGGCTTTAAACCGGCTATTTCTCTAACCCTTTTCTCAATATAAATTTCCCCCTTCTTCCCTACATAGCCTTTAGTCATAATACCCATACATTCACCAAGCAATATATTTCCGATTAAAATATATTTAGGAGAAATATAAATTTATTTCGGATAAATATATATTAATGCGAAAATTATATTTTAATCAGATACATAGTCTATATAATATCGAAAATGCTAAATATTTAATATAAACTGATTAGCTATTTGTTTTATTTAAATAATGATCTATAACC
>CAZKAY010000019.1:0-26340 GCA_964550975.1 uncultured Thermoproteales archaeon
AGAAGGCCGGGTAGATTTGATAGAGAAATAGAGATAGGAGTACCAGACAAACGTGGGAGATATGAAATATTACTTGTGCATACAAGAAATATGCCATTATCAAAGGACGTTGATCTTCATAAGATAGCGGAGATAACAAATGGGTTTGTGGGGGCAGATATAGCAGCATTATGTAGGGAAGCGGCTATGAAAGCTTTAAGAAGATATCTTCCTCAGATAGATTTAGCTGAGGAGAAGATACCCACAGAAGTATTAGAGAAGATAGAGGTAACTTTTGACGATTTTATGAAAGCTTATAGAGAAATTACTCCTACTGCTATGAGAGAAATTGAAATCGAAGTACCATCAGTGAAATGGAGCGATATAGGTGGATTAAGAGAGGTGAAGCAAGAGCTAAGAGAGGTTGTAGAATGGCCTCTAAAATATCCCCAATCGTTTAAGCGTCTTGGCATAGAGCCTCCTAAGGGTATTTTGCTTTATGGTCCTCCGGGTTGTGGTAAGACTTTGCTTGCTAAAGCCGTTGCAACTGAGAGTGAAGCTAATTTTATTAGTGTTAAAGGTCCAGAGATATTTAGTAAATGGGTTGGGGAGTCCGAAAAAGCTATAAGGGAGATATTTAGAAAAGCTAGGCAGGTGGCGCCTTGTGTTATTTTCTTTGATGAAATAGATGCTTTAGTACCTATGAGAGGAATGGGTATTGGAGATTCTATGGTTACGGAGAGGGTTGTAAGTCAACTTTTAACTGAAATGAGTGGTATTGAGAGATTGGAGGGTGTAGTAGTTATTGGTGCCACTAATAGACCCGATATGTTAGACCCGGCATTGCTTCGACCTGGGAGGTTAGATAGATTAATATTTGTGCCACCTCCATCTTTAGAGGAGCGCTTAGAAATATTGAAAATACATACAAGGGATATGCCATTAGATAATGATGTAAACTTGTATGAAATTGCAAAAATTACTGAAGGATTTTCTGGAGCTGATTTAGAGCTTATATGTAGAGAAGCAGGTTTATCAGCGCTTAGAGAAAATATTAATATTGAAAAAGTAAGTATGAGACATTTCAAGAAAGCGTTAGAGAAAATAAGGCCTTCAATAACTTCTGATATGATTAAATATTATAAAGAATGGGGGGAACGTATAAAGTTAGTACAATCAAAAAAGATTTTAACACCTTTTTATACATAGGGTTTAAGATGTATGCACCATTAACTATAGTTATATTGGATATTTTAAGGAGATCTAAAAGAAAAGTACTAAGTGATAGAGAATTATATAGAAAAATTACATCAATTTTCCCAAAAGATGAAATAAATAGGAAAGATTTTATAAAAGCCTTAATGATTTTAGAAATTAAGAGAATCATTCATGTAGAATCAGTGAAAAGGGGAACTAAACTTGTGTATCTTTTGGAATAAAACATGTAAGTAGCAGAGTTATCGACGAATATTTATATTTTACTAATATCAATATCTATATTTAGTTAGAACATTAAACAGGTTTAAAAATGGGAGTTAATCTTAAACCAATAATAGTTAAAAGAGATATAAGCTTTAATGAAATCAAAGGCAGAAGGATAGCCATCGATGCATACAATGCTCTATACCAATTTCTAGCTACAATAAGGCAAATTGATGGAAAACCTTTAATGGATTCTCAAGGTAATGTAACTAGTCATCTCAATGGATTATTGTATAGAACAGTAAATCTTTTAGAAAAGGATATTAGACCAGTATACGTATTTGATGGAAAGCCTCCAGAACTTAAAAAAGCGGAAATATTAAGACGTATGGAGCAGAAATCAGAGGCAATTATAAAATATGAAGAGGCATTAAAGAGGGGAGACTTAGAGGAGGCCCGAATATATGCGCAACAAACATCTAAACTTACTACATATATGGTTGATGAAGCTAAAAAGCTTTTGACATACTTAGGTGTACCATGGGTTCAAGCTCCCTCCGAAGGAGAGGCTCAAGCAGCCTATATGGTTGTAAAAGGAGATGTATGGGCATCTGCAAGTCAAGACTATGATTCATTACTTTATGGCGCGCCTAGATTGATAAGAAATCTAACTATTTCTGGAAGAAGAAAGATAGCTAAAAGAAATATGTACATAAATATTTCTCTGGAACTTATATTTCTTGAGGAAGTTTTAAAAAAATTGGATATTACAAGAGTTCAGTTAATAGATATAGCTATTTTATTGGGTACAGATTATAATCCCGGAGGTGTAAGGGGTATAGGTCCTAAAAAGGCGTTAGAATTAATAAAGAGATATGGAGGTTTAGAAAAAATTATTAAAATTATTGGTAAAGAAAGTTTTAATGTAGACCCATTTTCTATAAGAGAAATATTCCTCAAACCAGAAATCTCTGATGACTATAAATTAGAGTGGGGTAATGTGGATGAAGATAAGTTAATAAAACTTCTATGTGACAGTCACGATTTTTCTTATGATCGTGTCAAGAAGGCTATTGAAAGAGTTAAAAGAGCTTATGACATAAATATAAAACAGACGAGATTAGAATCATGGTTTGGATAGAAAGCGAGATAGTTTTAGCTAAGGGGCATCCCAATATAACGGCACGACATAAGTCTACATTAGAAATTACAAAGGACAATTTTTTATCTAAAAAAGGAGACTGTATAATAGGGGTAAATGCAAATAAATCTGTAAAAGATTTCAATAAGAATTTTAAAGACATTTTAAAAAAAGATAATACGATTGTAATCATATTGTTAAATATAGAAAATATCTTTGATATAGTAATTGGTAAGGGTAGTTCAAGGCTAATACTATCAAATGAAAAATCTATTGTTATACGCAAAAGTAACTTTATAGATAACAGAACAGTGGCAATATCAGCAAACAAGTCAGCCAGAGATATCGATAGAAAAATAATAAATATGTTAAAAAAAGGTGGAAGATTGAAAGTACTATTTATCGGGATTAACGAAATGGGCCCGGAGGGAATCGAACCCTCTTCTTCGCCGCGTGAGGGCGACGTCATACCACTAGACTACGGGCAAGATAAATTAATATAAAAGAACTTAATAAGTTTTCACATCTAAAATTGTATGTTTATTGTTATAATGGTGTATATTATGTATAAGTTAGTAAAATTTAAAGATATTATAAAGATCCCACCATCTCTATTTAAATTACCATTAAAGGAGGCAGCTATATATGTTGCAAGAGAACTATATGAAGAACAAGTTATTGAGGGTATAGGTTTTGTTATAAAAATTTTAGAGGCAGAAGTGTCAAGCCTTGGAAAAATCGTTCCAAGCGACGGGTCTTCGTATCATGAGGCCATTTTTACAGCACTAGTATTTGAACCAATTCTTAATGAAATTGTGGAGGGTGAAGTAGTTTTAGTTGAGGATGCGGGTCTGTTTATAAGATTAGGTCCTATAGACGGCTTTCTCCATAGATCTCAAATATATGATGATAGATTTATATTTGATAGAGGTCAAGGAGCTTTTTTTGGAAAAACTACTCGATATATAATTAGGAAGGGAGATATCGTTAGATGTAGAATAGTTTCCATTGGTACTGGGCATAGATTTTATTTCCTAAAAATAGGTTTAACGATGAGACAACCATTTTTAGGAAAAATAGACTGGATTAAAAAGGAAATTAGAAAACTTAAAAAAGGTGAGTAAAAAGATGCCAGGTAAGAAGACAGCGATTCTTAAAGCATGTAGAAAATGTAAATATCTTGTATCCTCTAATGAAAAAGTATGTCCTAACTGCGGATCTAGAGACTTTAGTGAAGATTGGAGTGGTATGATTATAATATTATCACAGGAATCATATGTAGCTAAGAAATTAAATCTAAAGAAGCCTGGTAAGTATGCAATTACGGTTCGATAAAAATATACACATATGTGAGGAACAGAAAAAAATTTTAAGAAAAATACTTGGGATACCGTTGTTTCTTCCTCCTCTTTTGTCTACAAAAAAGTTAAAGACTTTGATATCCGATTTCTCTCCCCCAAAAATAATTACTATTGGAGATATAGTTACATTAAATCTTCTAAAAAACTCTATTTATCCAGATATAGCAATTGTGGATTTAAAGTCAAAAAGGAAAAATATTCAGTTTTTTCCATCAATATATAGGAAAATATATAAAGACATTTTTTATATAGATAATCCTGCATCTACTATAGGAAAAGATATCTGGAAGTTAATTGATGTAAAAAATAATAAAATTTTAATTATAGTGAATGGTGAGGAAGATCTACTAGCGATACCTCTTTCAATAATATCTCCAAATAAAAGTTTTGTCATTTACGGTCAACCTGAAGAAGCCATGGTAATAATAATCGTATGTAAGTATATTAAAAAGGCCTTCAATTTTTTCCTTCAAACTAAACTATTTAAATAAGCTTTGTTTTCTTAGTTCGATAAATTTAAAAGATATATTATCATTAAATATACTAACTTGTGGTGGTTTAATGTCGACACAATTCAATGTTCAAAAAATATCAGAGAGGGAAAATAGGGTAATTGGCAGAAAGGAAGTTTTTTTAAAAATTTTACATGAAGGTAAAGGTACGCCGTCTTATGAAGATGTACGTAAGGTGTTCTCTAACATGTACAAAGTTTCTAACGAATGCTTTGTAATAAAGAATATATCCACAAAATATGGTGAATGGACGAGTATCGTAACTATATATCTATATAAGGATCCTAAAAGATTGTTAGAGATAGAACCAGAACATGTTTTAAGAAAAAATGGTTTTATAAGTAAGGTGAAGGAAAGTGAGTCTACATAAACTCTATGAATATGACTATAAAACTTCTAAAATAAGATTAAAAAACAAGAAATGCCCTAGATGTAATTCCATAATGGCTCATCATAAAAAACCTGAAGAAAGATGGACGTGTGGGAGATGTGGGTATACGGAATTCGTCCACTAGAAAAGTTATTGTGATGGGAATCGAGAGTACAGCACACACGTTTGGAGTAGGAATAGCAGATAATCTGGGAAATATATATGCTAATGTCAATTCCATATATATTCCTTTAAAAGGAGGTATTCATCCCAGGGAAGCTGCAGAGCATCATGCTAATGTAGCACACAAATTAATTAAAGAAGCATTTAGAGTATCAAGTTTATCCTATAATGATATAAATGGAATAGCTTTTTCCAGAGGACCTGGCTTAGGCCCGTGTCTAAGAATTGGTGCTACAGCTGCAAGGGTGCTGTCAATTTTATTAAAAAAACCATTAATTTCTGTGAACCATTGCATAGCTCATATAGAAATTGGAAGACTATCAACTAAACTAACCGATCCATTAATAGTATTCGTTTCGGGAGGCAATACCATGATTCTCACATATATTTCTGGAAGATATAGAATCATAGGAGAGACTCTTGATATTTCTTTGGGTAACTGTTTAGATACATTTTCCAGAGAATTTAACT
The DNA here is from genome assembly GCA_964550975.1 of uncultured Thermoproteales archaeon. GTDB lineage: Archaea > Thermoproteota > Thermoprotei > Thermofilales > B9-G17 > CAZKAY01. Next base: position 5,440 of record CAZKAY010000019.1, read on the forward strand.
TAGGTTTTCCTGGGGTACCGTCTGTAGAGAAAATAGCTAAAAGAGGGATAAATTTTATATATTTACCCTATACTGTAAAAGGTCAAGATTTATCTTATTCTGGACTTTTAACATCGGCTTTAAGAAAGGTTAATTTAAAAGAGGCCAGTATCGAAGATGTTTCTATGAGCTTAGTGGAAACGGCTTATGCAATGCTTGTAGAGGTTACTGAGAGAGCACTAGTATATAGTGGTAAAAAGGAACTTTTATTGACTGGAGGATTAGCGAGAAGTAAAAAGCTAAGTAATATGCTAAAAGTTATGTCTGAGGAACATAACGTATTATTTGCTGCCGCGCCAGAGGAATATGCAGGAGATAATGGGGCAATGATAGCTTATACTGGTGCTTTAAAATTATTTTATAATAGAACTATACCACTGGAAAAAAGTTTTATTCTTCAAAGATGGAGACCGGATGAGGAAGATGTACCGTGGAGAAATCATTAGTGTAGGAGCAGAGGCTATTCTAATAAAGGATATATGGTATAACATAAATGTATTGAAGAAGATAAGAATAAAGAAGAAGTATAGACATAGTCTTTTAGATATGTATTTGAGAAGAAAACGTACAATTAGAGAATCTAAAATACTTTTAAGGGTTAAAAGATTAGGCATACCTTGTCCAACTATTTTGGACATAGATCTAGATAATAATATGATTGTTATGGATTATATAGAGGGTAAAAGAGTTAGAGATATAATAAATTCCTATGATACTAATTTTTTAAAAAAAATATTCAGAGAGCTTGGAAGAAATATTGGGCTTTTACATAAAAATGGTATAATTCATGGGGATTTAACTACTTCAAATATGATTTTGTATGAAGATAAGATTTTTTTAATAGATTTCGGACTTGGGATTTTTAGTAACAATATTGAGGATATGGGTGTTGATGTTCATTTGTTTTTAAGATCTCTTGAAAGTTTTCATACGGAGGTAAAGGATATATTGTTTAAAAGTTTCATCCAAGGTTATAAGGATATAGTCGGTGAGGAGTTTGTAAAGAAGATTTTTAAACAAATCGAGGAAATTAGAAGTAGAGGAAGATATATAAGTAAAAAGCTACGAAAACATTATTAAGTAAAGTAGTGATTCATTTTTTCTTCAATATCTTTTTTCTCAGAAATTTTTTCTAAATATTTTTCTATTCTTTCGACTGATGAGGGACCAATTAAAGGAAGGTTTTTTATTTTTCTTAGTTCATTCTCATTAATCTTTTCTATATTCTTTATTCCATGATTGAATAGAATTCTCGCTTTCACTCTACCTATACCTGGTATTTTTACTAAGTCTAGTAATTCTTCTTTTACACCATATTTTATCCTGTTCCTTAGTTTTATTAACGGTATAACGTGTTCATAAAATCCAAGTATTTTAGCTATTTCATTTAATGAGTATATCAACCATTCAGCTATTTGTGTTAAATTATATATGTCACCAGTGCCAACATTATATTTTTCTATTATGTAATCATCACTTCTTTCATTTATCCAGTCATAAAGTAGTAGGCTTGTTTTAAATTCTGCTAGTATTATATCAAGTTCGTCTATACTAATTTTTTCAATTATATCTTTTTTTAAAGGCAATTGATCTATTTTTTTCTCTATTTTCTCTAGATATTTTTCTCTTTCTCTTCTTCTTAAATATAACTTTGGCATATCAGGCGTACTACATATTAGATATAAATAACCTAGGTCACTAAATTTCTTCTCTAAACTTATTTTATTTATCATTATAGCAGCCGAATATGGATCAATATATAGCTGCGATATTCTTTCACCTATACCTGTAATTTCTATTTCTTCTCCCCTTTTAATAACAAATTTTTCTTTTAGTAAAAACTTTATTGCATTATTAACGTTTTCATAGATATTTTCTTTTCCAAATTGGTAAGAATAAAAAGTTTTTGAAAATATACTTGTTATTCTTTCCATATTAACTTTTTTTTCCAATGCAATTGTGACTAATGTATGTATACGAAGAGCTTTTTCAGTAGCAAGTTTTGAGATAATTTTTTCAGGTTGAGCTGTTATATATTCGTTAAATAATAAATCCATTTCATCAAGTGTACGCGCAATTAGAATAGATTCTCCTATTTTATCAAAGCGGGGTCTTCCAGCTCTTCCAGCCATCTGTTTATATTCCAGTACCGGGATCATATCAAAATATCCTAGCTCCATGTTATATCTTCTATAGCTATGAATTATTACTCTACGTGCGGGTAAATTTACGCCAGCAGCGAGAGTAGGAGTTGCAACAATAATTTTTATAATGTTCTTTCTAAAATTATCTTCAATTATTTTCCTTACTTTAAATGAAAGGCCTGCATGATGGAAAGCAACTCCCCTTTCGACTAGATTCGATAAAAGAATAGTTACCTTATTTTTCTCTACCTCAAGAATCATGTTAGAGATTTTTTTAAGTACATGAAGAGAGTTTCGTATAAAATGACCTGTGATTAAAGATAATCTTTTTGCAAGAGACATGGAGTTTTGCCTAGTATTGGTAAATATAAGTACTTGTCCATTTTCTCTTAATGAGTCTATAACTAAGTCCTCTATTGTGCCATAATGTCTAATCAAATTTTTTTTCGTTCCATCACTAAAATATATTTTACCATTATAATAGACTCCTTCTTTTAAGGGAACTGGTCTCCAATCACTATATATAAGAATGGCATTCAACCAATCAGCTATTTCAGCAGCATTTCTTATGGTTGCACTTAAAGCTATTAATTGAAGATTTAACTTATTTTTCATTAGTCTTGCTAATGTCATTTCAAGTACAGGGCCCCGCTTTATGCTATTTATCAAATGTATCTCATCTGCTACAACAATTTCTAGTTCTTTTAACCATCTTGCATTATGTCTAATTAAACTGTCCATTTTTTCATTAGTGGTTACTATTATGTCATAGTCTGAAAGCCATGGATCAGATGAATCATAGTCTCCCGTAGTTAATGCCACTTTAAACCCAACTTTTTCATATTTTTTAAAGTCTTCGTATTTTTCTCCAGCTAGGGCTCTCAAAGGAGTTAAATATATTGCCTTGCCACCATTCTCTATTAATCTCTTGACTATGGCAAGCTCAGCTATAAGAGTTTTACCCGAAGCTGTTGGAGCACTTACAACAATGTTTTTTCCTTCCAGGAGACCAGCATTTATAGCTTTTATTTGAGGAGGATAGAGAATTTTGTATCCATATGATATAAGTAAATGCTTTATTTTCTCTGGGATATCTATATCACTTATATACACAAGAAATACACCTATGTTTTCTTTATATACCCTGGTCTTGGTTCATAGATTTCTCCATTTCTTTTAAGTAAATTTAATGCATTTTCAATAAACTTTCTATCCAATCCTTCACTTTCACCTATCTTTATTAAATCACTTCTCTTTATAGGTTTACCCTTATTTTCAGCTTCATATCTCTTTATAATCTCAAGTAATTTTAACAACTTCTCTCTTTGAGAAGCAGGTTTTCCTGTCATAACTATATCTATATCTATTGTCTTTGTTTCTATATCTAATCCCACATCGCTTAAATATTTCATAGTTAATTCTATAGCTGCATTAACATCTTCTTCTGTTACGGTTTCATTTAATCCTATTTTTGCATGCGCTTCAGCTAATCTAATTAATGCTTCTAATTGCCTAGGAGTAATAGCTATAGGAGAATCAGGGGATTCACTTTTGCTTCGCATTTCTGTATAGAATTCAACTATTCTTTTCATAGCTTTAGGGGTCAATTTTGGATGTACATATCTTCTGGCATATACTATATATTTTCTAAGAATATTTGGGTCAATTATATCCTTAAATATTTCTGAATACATTCCACTATGTAATTTAACTAAATGCTCTGCAAGTCTTTTATCTCTTTCCATATCTGGAAGGTCGGTAAGTATAAATATTAAATCAAATCGTGATAAAATGGTTACAGGCAGGTCTATGTTATCAGCTATAGTTCTGTCTCTTATATATCTTCCTAGAGCTGGATTAGCGGCAGCTAAAACGGAAGTTCTTGCATTTAATGTTGCTATTATACCAGCCTTAGCTATGCTTATTGTCTGTTGTTCCATCGCTTCATGTATACTTACTCTATCTCTTGGATCCATTTTATCAAATTCGTCTATACAAGCAACACCGCCATCAGCTAATACTAATGCTCCTGCTTCAAGATAAAAATCTCCAGTACGTTTTTCTCTAACAACTGCAGCAGTTAATCCGGCGGCGGTAGATCCTTTGCCAGTGGTATATATTCCACGAGGAGCGATTCTAGATACATATCTTAATAGTTGTGATTTAGCTGTACCGGGATCCCCAACTAAAAGTATATTTATATCTCCTCTTACACGTACATTGTCGGGGAAAATTTTGGGTTCTCCTCCAAAAAGAAGACATGCTACAGCCCTTTTGATATATTCATAACCATGAATAGAAGGCGCTATGGATTTTATAATTTTCTCTCGAATCTTCGGGTCCTTTGACATTTCTAAGATTTTTTTCTCGTCTTCAGGAGTAATCTCTACATCATAGTTTTCTTTACTAATAACATCAATGTAATTTGCTTCAATGTATGTTTTAAATATAGGTGGCCCTATATTTCTTGCATATTCTTGATATATCGATAGTATCCCAGTTATAGTTACTCGGTCTCCCGGTCTTGCAATATCTACTAAATCTTCTTTAGCTATTACTTCAATTGTACGAGGCATTTGGCCATGAGGTAATTCTTCTATTTTTTCTTGAAGAACGAGTTTTTGCCAATCAATAAATTTAGATTTCTCATATAATAAATCAAATTCGGGTGCTTTTTTCTTCCTACCATATCCCTCACAAACATGAGGAGGATAAGTTATTTTACTTCCTACTTGTTCATAGGGTATTTCCTCACCGCAATTTTTACAACGAAATACTGCTTCCTTTAATTCCTCCTTTACTGGGGACATTCTAGTTATTATACCTTCCACTGAAACCAATTTCCCAATATGTCTTGCCCGTATTTCTCTAAGAGGAACTGTTTGTAATATACCCTTAAATCTAGCTATAAAATGGTCTACAGATTCTGCATATTCCCTATTTTCTATAAACATTACTTCTCTTATAGCTTTAGACGCATCTTCAATTATTTTTTTAGGATCTTCTATTAAGAATGATGCTAGTTGCTTATCAAATGAAAATAAATCTTCGAAATCTATTACTAAGGACTGCTTTTTCTTTAAGGCCATTTCATTTATCTTCAATCTATATTTATACTCACCCCTACTATCACGAAAGGATTTTAAAAAATCTATAAATCTGCCCTGAGTATCAAGAACCTGGCTTTCTATTTCAACCATAATTATATTTCACCTTCAATTATTTTTTTCATAGTGCTAAACCAGTCTCCAATATGATTACACAGCTGGGTATAAAGTATTTTTTCTTCTTCAGTCATTTTTTCCACTAATTCGCGCGAAGGTATATGAGACGAAATCACTAAGCTTAGAATTTTATTTAATCTACATTTTACTAGATCATAAAGTAAAGATTTTATTTCTTCTATTTCCCTTAATAAGTTTGCATCATAATTTTCTATTAATTCATTTTCAAGTTTTTTTATTAACATAGAAGCATTTATATAGAAATTTTTATCAAGTTTCTGTAATTCGTTACTTCTACTCTCAATCCAAGCTATCTTTCTTATTTCAGATAATGCTGGAATATTCATAACATCTATATCAACAATTTTTTCTTTGAACAATATGTCTAATAATCTATAGGGTATTTTTATTCTATCACCCTTATTAAGGGGACCTATTTTTATCTCTCCAATATTAAGTTCAGTATCTACGTTTTTGACAACTATAACGGGTACTTCGATTGTTTCATAGAAAATTTTACTGAATATTTTAAATGCGGTCATATTTCTCATTTAAATTAGCTATATCTAATCCAATAATTATCTATTATTTTCAGAAATATATATTAGACTAGGTACTAAATATATATATTCTTATATTATCAGCGTGGAGATATTTTTCTAGCCTCTGTTTCTGTTTCCCTTAACATAAGTATATCGTGTAAACGTACAGGTCCTTTAACGTTTCTCGAGAGTATTCTTCCCTTATCTTCGCCTTCCAGTATTCTACATCTAACTTGTGTAACTTCTCCACATACTCCTGTTCTACCAACTATTTGTATAACTTCTGCTGGAGTACCTGTATCGGCTTCTTTACTCATTTTATCAACCACTTAGAATAAATCAATAATTTATTTTTATATTTTTCTATATAGATAGTACTTCGGAAACTTTTTGTGAGGTGTTGCTCTCTATTTTATTACGAGACGTTAAAAACTTTGGGAGATGTAAGTTTCCAAACTACTAATAAAAATTTATAAAATACTGTATTTAATAGTTTCAATAAGCTCTTTTCTTTATTTTTTTAATCTCTTTTATTAGTCTTATACCCTCTTCTCCAATATCATTTCTAAATTTTTCTATTAATATTTCCATTTGATCGTTAGGAATGTCGGTATATAGAATTTCGTTTTCTTTAACTTGTCTACCTATTATCATATTACTTCTAATAGATATCGCTACTTCCATGCCCTCTATGGCTTCTTTTAAAACCTTCCCATGTTCCTGTATTTGCATAATTTCCCCTACTCTCCTACCGTTTTCCATCATTAAAGGAAATCCTGGTTTAATTACTCCAGAAATAATTTTTACTCCAACTATTATAGGATTACTACGTCTAAAAATATAGTTAGAAAGTATTTTTATTTTAGCTGGGAGTATAATTTTAGATAAAATTGCTCTTTTTTCTCTATCTTTTTCTTCTTTATACCATTTCAAATAATTTTCAACAAGTCTATATATTATTTTCTCAGAGAAAATCTTTATATCCTTATCTCTTGCTTCTCTTTCAGCGTCGTCAGTTATAGGAACGTTAAAAGCTAGTATTACTCCATATAATCTATTGTTCTGTTTAGATATACTTGCTTCAACTATATCTCGTTTTATGACTGGTCCTATATCTGCATATCTCACTGGGAATCCATTTTTTTCTATATAGGTTACTAATGCTTCTAATGTACCAAGTGTATCGGCTTTAACAACTAATCCGGTGATTTTTTTACTAATTCTCACACTTTCAATCTCTTCTTCTACCTGCTTTATGATTTCTCTTAAATTCTCTTTTCCTGCAACTATTACTGGTGCTCCAGTAATAGCTTTTTCCAAATTGTTTGCAACTATCTTTACTCCTGCTGCAGCTACTATTTTTTTGATATGAAGAAATTTATCTTCTGGGGCTCTCATTTCATCTAATGGTTTAGGCATTAATAGTGCTTTAACTTTAGTAACTATTACACCGTCTAATCCGCCTAATACTATAGTGTCTCCAACTTTTATTATTCCGTCATAAATTATTGTATCTATAGTTACACCTAATCCTCTTTCTTCCTTTACCTCCAGTATTACACCTTTCCCATATTTATTTGAAATCTGAAGCCTTTTTAACATATACTTTTGAGTTAAACCGGCTAAAACTAGCAGTAAATCAGGAATCCCCTCTCCTGTCAATGCACTAGTAGGTACTATTGCAACGGTCTTTGTAAAATCACTAATTCTAAAATATAGGTCTGAGCGAAGCCCTTGTTTTAGCATTTCATTAATAATTATATAAATCGCTTCTTCAAAACTGCCTTTAGCTGAATCTGATTGCCTCTTATAGTTTATTATAAAAGAGGAATTCGGAGAGGATTTCCAACCAGGTATTTTATCTATCTTATTCACAACTAGTATAAAAGGTGTACGTCTTTGTCTTAATATTTCCAATGCTTCATAGGTTTGAGGTTGAAATCCTTTCGTGATATCCACTACCAATATTGCTATGTCTGCTATACTTCCACCTCTTTTTCTCAAATTTGTAAATGCTTCATGTCCAGGAGTATCTATGACAAGGATTCCCGGTATTTTCACTTTTTCACTTATTTGCCCAGAAAGCTTTTTACTTAGACTTTTTAGAACACTCCATGGTAAAAAAGAGGCTCCGATATGCTGAGTCATTGTCCCAGGTTCTTTAAGCATTACAGATGTCCCTCTTATCTTATCTAACAATGCAGTTTTCCCTACATCTACATGACCTAAAACAACTACTATAGGAGAGCGTATCATGTTTATCGAAATAATTAATAATAAGAGTTAGCTATATTCTTTTAGCAAGCGTATTGGATTTATATTTCTTAGTCCACTTTAGTTTCTTAGGATCACGTCTAAATTTTAGTAAAGATACCATGCATTTTCTTGAGCAAAACCTATAAATAGTACCATCATTTTTTACATAGATCATACCTGTTCCTGGAGTTATATCGTGTCCGCAAAAAGAGCATTTAAAGATTCTTGGCATATTATTCACCCACTTTATAATAATCTAATATTTATATCGAATTCATATAGTGTCACATATAACATATTTATAAATTTAATGTAATTTTTAATTCCATAATATAATTGAAAATTGATATTAGGGAATTTATTTGAATAAGTATATTTTAGATGAAGTTTATGAAGGAATGGCTAAAATATTGATAATAAGGTCACTTGCAAATAACATTTCTTTAACATCCTATAAGCCTATATTAAAGCCGGTTTTCTATAACCCATTTATGAGATATTCTAGGACTATAGATACATTTCTTTTAAAGATCTTTAGTGCGGAACTGGAAAATGGGCTTATCTGTGACCTACTTAGTGCCACAGGAATTAGAGGAATTAGATACTATTTAGAGTCAAACATAAATGGAGTGAAAGTAATTTTTAATGATGCGAATCCCGTTGCGTATAATTTAGTTAGAAAAAACATTCTACGTAACAAGATAAAGAGATGCGAAGTATATAATTTTCGTGCAAATTTTCTTCTTATTTTTTATAAATATATTAGAAGAAAGAGGTTTTCTGTAATTGATATAGATCCATTTGGTTCACCAATAAAATTTATAGGTTTGGCATTGGATTCGATAAATAATAGAGGACTAATTTTTGTAACTTCAACAGATTTAGCTGTACTAATGGGGGTATATCCCCAAAAATGCAGTAGAAAGTATATGGCTATATCATTTAAATCCGATTTTTCTAGAGAAATAGCATTAAGAATTTTATTAGGTTATATTGCAAGAGAAGCTGCTAAACATGACATAATTATTCAACCCTTATTATCATATTCTATAAAACACTTTATTAGAATATGTATTAGGATAATGTATGATGGACTAAATGTAAGTAAATTTTTAGCTAAAAATATAGGATATATAGCTTATTGTAATAAATGTGGGTTCAGAAAATATAGAGAGAAAATCGATATATTTTTCTGCCCCCTATGTGGGCAAAAAATACTTTGGGGGGGGCCTCTATGGATTGGAAATATAGGAAATAAAAATATAGTGAGAAAGATAACAAATTACGTAAAAGATGTTCAATATATTTCAGAAAAAGAAAAAGATTTTTTATCAAATATGTTAGAGAAAATGTACTTTGATCAAGAGTCAATTGAACCATACTATACTACAGACGGGCTTTCATCTCTATATAAGATTAATGAACCTTCACTGGATAAATTAATTTATAATTTAAGAGAAAATGGTTATATAGCTGCCAAAACACATTTTTCTCCTAAAGGATTTAAAACAAATGCGACAATTGACTTTATAATCAAACTATTTAACTAATTTATGCCTAAGATTTATTATTAGTATTAAAATATATATTTTAACATAATTTTATATGAGAGAGTATATATGTGGATAAATATTACTGTTAGCTGCGATGTAAAGCCTACAGAAGATGAGGATAAAGTTATATTAGCATTAAAAAATATATTTACACCGGAAAAAATTGAGATAGATACATTAGGAGATAAAAAAATTATCAGAGCCTTATCAAGTAGTATAAAGAGCCTTAAATCATTTTATTTTCTAATTAGACACCAAAAAATATTAGATGTAACTAGACGATATTTATTCAAAGGAATTTCGGGAAATATGGTAGTTTTTAGTGTAAATAAACAAGCGGCTTTTATGAAAAAAATTTCCTTCTGTGATTTTTCTGAAAGAGAAAGTCCCTTAGGTCCAATAACATTTACTATTTTATTTAAAAATAATAGAGATTTAAGGATCTTCATAGAATGGCTAGCACCTAAAACTATTAATGGGAAACCTATAAGGGAGATTGAGATAGAAGATCCATGATATTTCACTCTACATATCTTAACTCTATTTTTTCACCATCTGAGGGAAGTATCGTATTAGGAAATATTTTTTTTGCTTCCTTAACTAATATAAGAGGGTTGGGGTATCTTGGACTTATGTGAAATAATGCTAAAAGTTTAGAATTGGACTTTAATGCGATTTCAGCTGCTTCTACGCATGTTGAATGTCCGGTTAAAATAGCTTTTTCTAAATGTTGGTGACTAAACGTGGAATCATGAATAATTAGATCTGCATTCAAAGAGTTCTTAGCTAATATTTCTGTAGGTCTCGTATCACCACTATATACTATTTTTAATCCTTTTCGAGGAGGTCCTAGAACATCTTCTGGACTTATAATTTTACCATCCTTTGTTTTCACCTTAGAGCCAAGCTGAAGTTTTTTCCACAGTGGTCCACGTGGAATACCTAGATTTATAGCTTTCTCTACATTAAATTTGCCAGGTCTCATTTTTTCCTCAAATATAAAACTATATGATTCTATAATATGTTCAGCTGGAATAGCTCTAATTAAATATTCTTTATTTTCATAAACTAGGCCTTCCCTTATTTCTTTTATTTCTAACTTATAGGTTATTTCCATTTTTATATTTTCTAAAACACAATTCAAAAAATCTATTATACCATGGGGGCCATAAATTGATAATGTCTTTGTTCTACCTAAGAATGAGAATGAGGCTAATAATCCGGGTAAACCGAATACGTGATCTCCATGTAGATGCGATATAAAAATTTTCATTATTTTATTTAATCCTATATTACTTAATATAAATTTAAGCTGTGTACCTTCACCACAGTCAAACATAAATACCTCTTTTTTCCTCTTCAAAACGACAGAAGGTAAACCTCTTTGTTTGGTTGGAAGATTTCCCCCAGTACCTAAAAAATATACTACGATTATTTTTAACACCTCTTTATAATTTTAGAATGGTTATTCTCCTAGTTAAATTTCTATGAATTCTTGTTTTAAACTCGGCTATTTTATCATATTTTTCAGATATCATATCAAGCTTAACCTCTTCTGGTGTAATTATTACAATCCTCCCATTTTCCTTAAGCTTTATCCTACAATTATTTAAGAATTTTCTTAAAAGATTATATAAATTTCCACCATATAAGGGAGCTTTCCTACCATAAGGAGGATCTGTGATGATATATTTTATAGAATTGTCTCGCAAAGGAGGGTTTTTTCCGTCACCACAAATAATATCTCTGTAAAAAATGTTTAAAAACTTTAGATTAGCTAAACATTTCTTACACATACTCCATAAAATGTCTATTCCAATTACATATATCCCTAGAAGTGATGATTCTATTAAAATACTACCCATACCTACAAATGGATCTAAGAGAATATTTCCCCCATTTTTCACCATACCTAGATTTGTTAAAAGTTTTGCAAATCTAGGTGTAAGCGTACTCGGGTGTACAAATGGTCTTACGTTTAGACTCCGTTTGCCAAATGTTCTCCTTATATCATATTTTAACTTAAATAAGATATATTGATTTTCACTGATTACTACTATTAGCAGTGTGTCGGGTGTTTTCAAATTAACTTTTTTATGTGAGATTTTATAGAGTATCTTACCTATTTTTCTTTCGATTTCCATTGAGTTAATTTTATTATATCCAATTTTTTTAACACGTACAGCAAAAGAATTATCAATAACACTTTTCCAATCAATTTTTCTTAAATAATCTAAAAATATATTGAAATTATTGCAGGGCTTTATTATTTCATATCCACACATATGCGTTAATGTACTTCTTTCCTTAACTAAATCTAAGGCTTTCTCGTATGTTTTCAGAGAAATAACTTGATTATAAATATACTTGATTTTGTAAGGTATGTCATAGAGATCTAATATAGAGAGTATTTCATAATAAGGTAAAATTGGATGTATGCCTGAGACTAAGAATAATAATCCATTTCTAATTTCACTTTTTGTCGGAATAGGCATAGTTTTCACTGCAAATTTATTTTCCAACACGTTGTTTTATTACAAAGAAACCCGCTACAAGTGTTGAAATCATAAAGGACAGAAATAACCAATAAATAAATGTAATTAGATTTCCCGAACCAAGAATAATATTTATGCCTTCTATTAAAACTGGTCTAAGAAATAATATAAAGGTAAAAATTACATATTTTTTCCAGTCTTTTTCTCTACCACTTATAGTTTCATCTAGTATTTTTCCTCCCACAATAAATAATAGGCCTATTATTAGGAGATCTAGCTCTCTTATAGCTCCACCCAAAGTTAATGATAAAAATATTACTATGAAGAGAAGAGGGTCTTCAATACGTTGATAGAGAATTTCATGATATCCTAAACTTATACCAAGAATTAAAATTATTGCAAAAACCATTGTAGCTGAAAATGTTAGCGGACTAGTAGTATATAGAATTTTAATTTTCTCATCAAGTGCGAATCCCTTCGCAATTAATATAAAACCAAGTATGAGTGTAAAAAATGTCCAAAAATATTCGATGTATCCAAGCAGATAGAATAAAGCTTGAAGAATTATAAATAAGCCTGGGATACCTAGAGAATATTTCCTAAACTTAGGTTCTGTAACAAGCATTTTTAAATATCGTGTTACCAGTACAAATGATTCCTCTACACCTCTCGACTGCTGTACTATAACTCTTTTCATGGATACTATAGGGATCTTTGATTGAATAATTGATGCAATTTGTTCATCAGTAGGACCATCTGATACAATTATAACCCCCTCTGCATTAAATTTTTCTAGTACTTTATCAAGCTCAGACAACATTTTCATATCTGCTTCTACTCCTTCTTCTGGTGTACCAGCTATAACAGCTACTTCACATTTATCCTTTCCAGCAATTTTACTAATTTTATCATATATTTGAATTGCAGCAAAAAGAGCATTGGAGTCAGAGTCTTCTGGTCTAACTAAAGCAAATTTTATAGCAGATTCCAAAACTTTTTCTCTACCTATTATAGGCGTTTTTTCGTTTATAAAACGTTCAATATCATCATCTCTATCAGCACATAGAATTAATAATTTTCGCTGTTTAACGCTTTTTTCATTCAAAAATATTCCCTCAACTACATTTATTTTTTAGAATATTCTTAGATAAATTTATTTCTATAAACTATTACATTTCTAATAATTAGAAGATTGATAGGGATAATGAAATTTCATTTAATTTTATAGTTAAATTTTAACAATATTTTGAATTCTTCTAATGAAAGTTTTTCGCCTCTTAGGTATCTTTCATATATTTTTTCAGCTTTTTCCTTCATTATTTTATTTCTTTCCTCAACTATCTTGGCTAACTGTTCGGCCTTGGCTAAAAATACTAGTCTATCTATTTCATCCTTAAGAGATTTTATCTGAGTAGTTATTTCAATATATTTTTGATGATATTTATCTGCTCTTTCTTTTATACTAGCTTTTTGGACTATTTTTTCCCTTATCATTATTTTTAATGAATTTATTTTTTCCCTTATAGGATTTATCTTTTCTTTAAATTCTATAGTTTGCTTATACAATGTATTCATTTCATTTCTAATACTCTCTAATTTCTCGTTAAGTTGAGATATTCTATTTTTAATTTCGTCAATTTTATTTTCTCTTTCTCTAAGCATTTCCATTAATTTAAGCTTGTTTTCAAGTTCACTTATACTTTTTACATATTTTGCTTCTAATTCTATTGGAAGAGAACTGGTTTGGTACTCCCATTCTAGTTTCTCGATTCTACTCTTTAGGTCATTTATATCCATATTTTCTTTAAATTTAAGCTCACGTTTAATTCCATTTATCTGAGATAAATACAGACGCATTTCTCTTTTTAACTCTCTAAGTTTTTCCTTAAGCTGATCTTTCTCTTTCTTCTTTTTCATTAATTCTAAAAATATTTCTTGTCTCTTAGAGGTTAATTCATTTAATGTTTGTTTGTATTTGCTGATTTCCTCGCCGAGAGCTCTAATTTCATTTGAAAGCCTTCTTGTCTCTAAGTTAAGTTGATCACGTTTATTTCTAAATCCATATGCCTGTTTCTCTAATTGAAGCATTTTTTCTTTAAGTTCTCTTAATTTTTCTCTATATTTGTTCATTTTTTCCCTCTATTTTAAAATTATTCGAGCATCAGCTACAACTGCACCTTGTTCGTATAACATTATAGGATTTAAATCAATCTGACTTATATATGGTATCTCAATCATCATTCTCGAAACTTTTAACAATATATCTATTATCGAATTTATATCTAATTTTCTTCCCCTCCTATATCCCTTAATTATCATAGATCCCTTTATCTCATTTATCATCTCAATTGCATCACTTTTTTTAATTGGAGCTACTCTGAAAGCCACATCTTTAAATACTTCTGTAAATATACCTCCTAGACCAAACATTATAGTGGGGCCAAACTGATTATCTCTTATACCACCTATAATTACTTCCAATCCCTTCGAAAGTTGTTCTTCAATAATTATACCAAGTATGTTTGCATTAGGAGCGTTTTTTTTCACATTTTGGATGAGCTGATGATATCCTTTTCTCAATTCTTTAACATTATTTATATTTAAAATTACCCCTCCTATATCCGATTTATGTATAATGTCTGGAGAGAGGACCTTAATAACTACCGGAAATCCTATTTTTTTAGCCGCTTTTATACTCTCATTTAAATTTTTAGATACAAAGAACTTTGTCACAGGTATATTGTAAAAACTACATATGTCCTTTGATTCGTTTTCCAAGAGAATTTTTCTGTTTATTTCACTAATTTTTTTCAGAACTTTGTCTTTAGAGTGTGACATAATCCTCGCCACCTACATAAATTCTTTGAAGTAATGCATATAAATTATCTAATCCCTGGCCAGTTTTAGCTGAAATAGGTATAATAGAGACAACGGATAGATATTCGTTAATACTATTTAATAATGATTCCGTTATTCTACTTTTCATACCTTTCTCCTTTCTTTCTATCTCTAAAAAAAGTTTCTCAGGGGATTTTACCCATTCTTCTATCATTTTTATCTGTTTTTCATTAAGCATATCACACTTATTTAAAACATTTAGTTGAGCTAAATTAAATCTAAATAAAGTTGATATCGAAAGAAAAATTAAGGAGATAAGTGTCGAAGGCTTTAAAGCTAAAATTGAATCAATGACGAATATTATGGCATTCCTTTCTTCCGATAACGATCTTATAATATATTCGCCTATAGCTCTAAATGTAAACAGTTCCATTTGACCGGGTGTGTCTATTATAACATATCCAGGCTTAAAATCTCTAATTTCTTCAACAATTTTTTCGATAAATGTTGTCATTAAATCTGTTGCTGCAATTATAGCCCCATTGGGTCCAAGACCGTATTCCATCATGAGCTTGTCAATATTAATATAATCTCTAACGTCTACCTCCGGGTCGTATGGCAAACTCTTTACTGCAGGATCTAAATTTACTTTTATGTTATCTACTTCATATTGATCTAACCACATTGAAAGAGAGTTTGTAAGCGCTGTTTTACCCGAACCCGCTGGACCTATTATAAAGACGTTGAACACTTGTATCAACCTTACTTATCTATCCATAAAGGGTAAGATATATAAACTTTTACTATTTAATGAATGTAAAAAGTAGGGAATCGCAATATATAAATAGAGGACATTATTTTAATCAAAAATGATATATTATGATATTCCCTATAAGATGTTTTACTTGTGGAGCCATAATAGGACATTTATGGGAGGAATTTGAGAGAAGAGTACGAATGGGTGAAAACCCGGGAAAAGTACTAGATGATTTAGGTGTAAAGAAATACTGTTGCAGAAGAATGTTTTTATCACATGTAGAATTAATTGACGATCTACTTTTATATGAGAGAAAATTTAAATAGAGATTTTATCTATAACTTTTTTGTCTCTTGGCACGAGCAGATCTACCTCTTGGTTTCTTCGGTTCGGTTCTACGGGGATCTTCTACCAGTAGATGTCTATCGTATGATAAAAATAGATTTTTAAGTTCATCAGAATTATACCACGCTACAAGAGCTCTTGCAATAGCTGTTCTTGCAGCATCACTCTGACCCATTACTCCTCCTCCTTTAGTTTTTACATTTATATCAACTTTACTAACAAACTTCTCACCAGCGAGAAGTATGGGTTCCATTATCTTCCATCTCATAAGTTCTGTTCCATATATTTCGAGGGGGTATCCATTTATTCGTATTCTTCCCTTTCCTTCTCTTATCCATGCACGAGCTACGGCTTGTTTTCTCTTAGCAGAAACTAAAATAACTTTTTTCATTTCATACCACCAATAGCTTTAGATAATTCACCTAAAGTTATATAGTCATATTTTTCTAAGTCTTTTTTAGCTACATCTAGAGTAATAAAAGAAAATTTACTATATTTTTCCGGGATACCTATATATACTTTAAGTCTTTTTAAAGCTTCCCTCCCCCGAGTTTTTTTATATGGTAACATTCCCCTAATACTTCGTTTTAAAATAGTATCTGGTCTACGTGGTATCTTAGGTCCTCTCTTTTCTGGATTATAGTAGGTCCTCCATTCAATTTTTTTCATATATTTATCTATAATAGATTTTCTTGAACCTATAATTACAGCTTTTTCAGCATTTACAATAACTATTTTTTCTCCATTAAGGAGTCTTTTGGCTACTTGACTAGCTAATCTACCAACTACATGTCCGCTTGCGTCTATTATAGTTTCGTTATTCATATTTACACCAGTATCTTTATATTTGAACCCTTCGGATTAATTTCAATTAATTTATCTATAGTTAGAATATTTCCACCGGCTTTTAAAATCTTCTCCTTACTCTTTTGAGAAAATGACCATGCTGCAACCGTAACCTTGTGATTTAAGAATCCTGAACCCAGTACTTTTCCTGGCACGACTACAGTGTCACCATTAACGGTATATTTGTTTATTTTCCATATATTTACTTCAACTCTATTTCGAGTCGGTTTCTCGAGATATTCTGCAACCTTACGCCATATATTTGCTCCATTCTCTCTAGATTTTTTCTTTAAATAGCTAATTAGTAGCCGTAAATGAATATTAGTAGGACCTGTTCTTTTCATTTATTCTCACCTTTCTTAATTTTCTTTAATTCTTCCATAAATTGATTTACCTTTTCTCTAATTACTTCAATTGATTTATAGAAAGCATCTTCAGCAGATAGACTTCCCGTAGTTTCCATAGTGAAAATTATATTTTCTTCATCCCCAATAACCTTTATGGCTTTCACTGGACACGCTTCAATACATGCTTCACATAAATTGCATTCCATTTCATTTTTTATCTCAATTTTATCTTTATCTAAGAAAAGAATATTCTTAGGACATACTCTTACGCAGTCTCCGCATATTTCACATTTTTTTAAATCTATTGTAATCTTAGGTTTATATTTATACGTGGCGGTAGATACAGCTTGCCATTTAGCATGTTCTTTTCCTACACCAAGTTTAGCATAGGCTTCTAACACTATTTTCTGGCCTCTTTCAAGCTTTACAATAGGTATATTTTTATACACAGGAACGATATGAGGGTCATCTGATACTAAATCGCCAGAATAGATGGTTCTTTTATCTTCATCTGCACTTACATTTAAAGATAATCTAATAGCAATTTTATCTCTATCCTTTAAACTATATGCGGGATCGGACTTTAAGGGGATCAATCCAAGTCTATGTGCAAGTATTTCATCGTTTAGAATGGAGGTATTTTCAAGGATAATAACGTCATCTATAGCGAAAATAGGTATCTCAGAAATAAGGATTCTCCTGATAGTATTAGCAATTGCTGGATTGATATTTGAAATAATAAACTTCATAAAATTTTCATTTTTTTCTAAAATCTTTATATCTATTTTTTCAGGAAGTATCAATTTTTATCCCCATAGTATTAGCGTACTGGTTTCTGCTTTTTACCGGATAACAACGCCGAGAGTGATACACCATTAACTTTAATTACCTTAAATCTAACTCCGGGAAGATCCCCATATGCACGGCCCTCAGGTCCACCGATTCTTTCAATAATTACTTCATCATGCTCATCAACAAAATTCAATGAACCGTCTCCCGGCAAAAATGCTGTAACCTGTTTACCATTTTTTATTAATTGGACACGTACACATTTTCTTACAGCACTATTAGGCTGTCTACTTTCTATTCCAACTTTTTCTATAACGATGCCTCTAGCCATCGGCGCCCCTTCCAGAGGATCTGTTTTCTTAACTAATCCCAATATCCTACGCTTATAATAAATATCACTCCATCTGAATTTTTTCCTTTTCCTCCGTAATACTCGTGCACTATACAATCCTTTAGGTGATTTAGATCCAGCCATTTTTCTCTACCAATTTAATGATAAGGACATTAAATTAAAAAGAAATAGGATTAATATAAAGTTTATGGGGCTTTTAAATAAATCTGCCAACTAATTATTTACTTTTAGAGAATATGTTTATACTTACCGTTAAATTTTTAAAGAGGAATTGAGTAAAGATATTGGGCCCGTAGCTCAGCCAGGTAGAGGTTAATAACGCCTAAAGCGATGGGCTTTTAACCCAGAGGTCAGGGACGCCCCTCAAGTGGGTTCGAAGCCCACCGGGCCCGCTTCAGTTAAATCATCCTCATAATGTTAATACTTCTCCTGTTTCAGGAAAATATGCGTCAAGACCGTATTCCTTTATAAGAAAATTCTTAAATCTTTCTCCACTCTCTCTTTCAGAGTGTACTATAATTATCTTAGTGTTTGAGGAAACTTTATCTATAAAATCGATTAGTTCTTTTCTACCTGAGTGAGACGAAAAATCAAACCATTCCAATCTAGCCTTTACAGCTATACTTTTATTCTCATATTCGAATACACCATCTGTTAGTATAGTTCTTCCAGGAGTATTTTCTCCCTGATAACTTACCATATATATTCCATTTTTTTTATTTTTAGCTATCTTTTTTGCATAGAATACAGAAGAACCTCCCTTAAGCATACCAGCTGGAGAAACGATTATTCCAGGAGTTTTTATAGCTTTTCTTCTTTTCTTCCAGCTATCAATTATATGTACCTTTTTATATGCTTTCTCGAATAAACACTTTTTCTTTAAAAATTGCTTATATTTTAGAAAAATGTTTGATACCTTTATGGCCATCCCATCTATAAAAATAGGATAATCCAGTCTATATTTTTCAAGAATACATATTATTTCTTGGGATCTACCTACAGCGAATGCAGGTACGAGAACTGTGCCATCGTTTTCAACAACTTCTTTCACAGATTCAATAAATTTTTTCTCGACTTTTTCTCTATCTGGATGAGAGAAATCTGCGTAAGTTGCTTCAGTGATAATTAAATCAAATTCTTTTACATTTATCTTTGCTGATGAAAGTAAGCAGGTTTCAATTAAATTAAAGTCACTAGTATACAGTATATTGTGGTCTTCTAATCTTAACGATATGAAACTGCTTCCTGGTATATGACCAGCGTCTTCAAATTTAACTGTAATATCTTTAAATTTCATAGTTCTTCCATAGTCTATAGGTCTAAAGCAGGATAGCATAGACCTTAATTCTAATATTTCATAGGGAGAATAATATCCAGAAATTTTTAAAAAGTCTCTTATTAAGAGTTCGGAGAGTTCCAGTGTTAGTTTATTTGTATAGAAAGGTATTCTTTCACTAATATACATTAGTGGAATCGCTCCTGAATGATCTAGATGTGCATGGGTTAAAAATATAGCATCTATTTTTTTAGGAGGATACGATAGTGGAAATTCAGGTATTTCATCACCTATAGAAATACCATAATCTAGTAGAACATTAGTTTTTCCTGATTCGATAACCAGCCCCATTCTACCTACTTCTCTACCTCCACCAAGAATTCTAATCTTCACCATATGTATAACCTACTATTAAGGATAATGCCAGGGGAAAATTATTTTGATTTTATCACCTCTATTAACATTTTCATATTGTGATAAAGGTTTTGTTAAATGTCTATGTGCTCTAGGGCTTGCAATATAGATTCCAGGTTTAAGTAGTCTAGGTTTATATATAACGACCTTTCTTAAATTTTTTGAGTAATATCCACAATGTTTACATTTATATCCTTTATTTCTTCCAGCCGATTTCATTCTTCTACTACATACAGGACATAGAGGATTATATGAAACCTTTATCGGAGGGGTTTCTATCACTTTAATTTTCTCTAAATTAAGACTTAGAGGATAATTCTTTGAAGGAGGTCTAATACCCCCATATACCTCAACTAAGTCTCCTTTTTTTAATAATTTTATAATTTTGCATAAACGCCCTGTTTCTTTATATGCTATTACTAGCATACTTCCTGTTGCATCAGAGATCTTAAACAGAATATGACCACCTCTCATAATTTTAGGATTCTCTAAAACTCTACCCTTTATAATCACTGAATCATAGGGTCTAGTTTCCTTTATCTTCTTAAATATTGATAAATGTGCATCAGTACCCTGATTAGTTCTAAATATAGTCCATCTTTCTATTCTTTCCTTTGTAACTATAATTCTTAAGGCTTTTAGCAAATATTTAGGATTATTTCCTCTTATACCGAAGATAACGGG
>CAZKAY010000020.1:0-23827 GCA_964550975.1 uncultured Thermoproteales archaeon
AGGAGAAGCTTACACAGCAGCAGTTAATGATTGCAGCAGAATATAGGAGAAATAGGACATTAATTATAGCGAATGCTTCTGCTGAGGCAGATATAATAATAGCCTTAGGAAATGCTAAAGCAAAAATGATTTTAGCTAACGCTACAAGGGAATCTATAGATATTATTAAAAAAGTTGTTGGTATGAATCCATCACTGCTTCAAAACTATCTAACACTTCTAATGTTAAAGGAAGTGGCAAAGTCTGGAAAAAATGTATACATAATTATTGGAAATGTAACCCGATATCCATAACCGTTACTAGATAATATTTATATAATAATTGTCATTAATCATAGCGAGCTTCCTAAAAATGAGGATAGTGTATGAATGATATGGATCAAGGGAATAAGGTTGTCGGACAAGCTATCCTATTGTTTTTAACCTTTATCTGGGGGACTACATTCTCTATCATAAAGGTTGTGGTTGAAAATATAGGTTTTGCATATTATGTTTTTCTACGCTTCGGTCTAGCATCATTTTTTCTAACCCCCTATATTATATTTAAATATAGGAGAGAACTTTTTTATAGAAATTTAGTTCCAGGAGCAGTCTTAGGTTTACTTTTTCTTGGAGGGATATCTTTTCAGGGATGGGGGATAGAATATACCTCTGCTTCAAATGCCGCTTTCATAACAGGTTTAAGCATAGTATTTGTATATGTAATTGAGGTAGCTACAGGTAGAGAGAAAATCTCGATGAGACTATTATCAGTTATAGTATTATCTATTATAGGCTTATACCTCCTATCCTTTAAAGATATGTTTATGCCATGTGTAGGTGATCTAATAGTTTTAATAGGTTCTCTTTTCTGGGCATTTCAGATAATATCTATAGGAAAATATTCGAGAAATCTAGATCTACTATATCTACTATATTTTGAGATAATTTTTACAGCTATTGGAAGCTTAATAATCCTACCATTTATAAAAATACCATCTGTTAATAGTATTTTAAATATATTGCCACATTTATTATATTTAGCCATATTTTGTACAATATTGGCAAACACTTTACAATTATATGGTCAGAAAATTGTAAGAAATGTAGAGGCTGCATTAATATATCTTATGGAACCTGTTTTTGCGTCTATAATAGCATTTCTAATGCTTGGAGAACAGTTAAGTATGAGACAAATAATTGGAGCCTTAGCCATAATAATAGCAATGATATTAAGTTCTTATAAAAGTAGTAGTTAATACTATGATTAATGCTAATAACTTTTAGGATAAATTAATGATAAGTTTTGAAATACTAGCCGATATAACTAGTATTAAAGCTATTTTATGGAAAAGTTTTTGGGAGACTTTTTTCTTCAATCTATTTCCTATAAAAATGCCTAATAAAATAATTGGAAATTCTATTATGGCAAGCTGTATAATAAAGGATGTGAAGATTCCAATGTTCATATAAATTAATATTGTTAAAATATTGATGAAGGTGAAATAGCCAATAAGATTGCTACGAAATTTTTCTTTATCCCATTTCTGGGCTAAACCCAATAGGATTATCGGGGGGCCGCTCATACCTGTACTTGAGCCCATTCCACCGCTTATAAATCCTATTCCTATTAAGGTTGATCTGTTTTCTCTAAAAATTATATTTTTATTTATGGAAAGAAGTATAGATAGGATAATTGTAATCAAACTTATGAATATTGTTAGTAATTTTTCATCAAAATTTGATAATATATATGCGCCGAATGGTAGTCCAATAATGGATCCTATAAGAAGATAGGTTATTTTACTGATTTCTATATTTCGATAGCATTGTATAAGAAGTATTATATTTAATATTCCAGCTAAAATAATGTCAAATGGAACGGATATTTTTGGACTAAATATTAGATTAAGGAGAGGTACTAATACTAGTGCAAAGCCGAATCCAGTGATAGATTTAATGAAGCTTGCGAGGAAAAGGATGATGCCGGTTAATAATAAATATATCATATTGATTTCCATTTAATCAACCAAATATTTATTACAATTATCTAATCTCCTATAATATGGCTTAGTATTCATTTTTCTCATCTATAATCCCTATATATTATTGCTTAACTTTTATAGTGATAAATATAAGGATTGAAAGAAAGCCTATGATCGATGCAACTATAAAGGGGATTTTAGGATAAATAGACCATAATAGGCCTCCTATCATTGGTGCAGGGATCATTAATAAGCCTCTTATCAAGTAATATAGTCCGATAATTCTACCTCTATATTCTTCTTTAGCTAAATCTACGATCAATGCTTTTCGTGCAGGTTCACCTATCTCCCTTAAACCTGCAATTATAAATGCTAATGGTATGAGGGACGGATTTGGAATACTTACCAATGTTATAGGGAATAGTGAGAAGAAGAGAAAGGTCGCTGTAACAAAGGGTTTTCTACCATAGATATCGGCTAATTTGGCTGCTGGAAGATATGATAGCGTAGACGTAATCATTTGTAACGATATCAATATACCATAACCTGTTGGAGTCCATCCAACTATATCTAATATATATAAAATAACATATACCTTTACCATGTTACTAGCGAGTCTAGCCATAATATCTGCCAGTAAAAGTTTCTTTAAACTGGAATCCATGGTTTTCCATACACCTATTATCCCTAACGATACACTCCTTTTCTCTATATTAGTTCTCTCATAAAATTTTTTCTGGAACAATATAGTTAGAAATGCTAGAAATACGGATATAATAATCCCTATCTTCACTCCATATTCAATACCATATTTTTCTATAAGATATCCCCCTAATGGAGGTGCAATGATTATCGGTAATCTTTTCAATAATGATTGAACACTGAATCCAATAGCCCTATTTTTCTTCAAAGCCTCGCCGATCAAAGAAAATATTGCTGGCTGGGACATACTATCCCAGATTAAGACTAAAAATGTTCCTAAAAGAAATATTTTCCAATCGGGTGAAAACATATATATAATTAGTCCTCCAATTGAGAGAAGGGTGAAGAGGATTAACGCATTTTTTGACCCAATTTTATCCGATACTATTCCTCCCGGGTACTGATAGAATCCTGAAACCATTGTTTTCAAAGATCCATAGACACCGATAATAAAGGCAGATGCGCCTAAGAGCTGTAGATATTTAGGAATATATCTAGACCATAAGCTTCTACCAAAGGTGATTACAAGAATTGTGGTAATCATTACAATCATATCTTTATTAAGACCTAGAGATTTAAGCAAATACCTGATATTCATATTGATACCCAGAGACAGTATACATATCTTAAACCATTATAAAAATTGTTTTGAAAAGACGATAATATAATATATAGGCATATCAGGCTTATATTCCTGTGTTTAGCTTAGACTACTATTCATCATAAAATTGATAGAAAGATTTATTTTATCTATAAATGAATATTAGAATATGATAGGAGGGGTATTTGATCTTTCAGAATTTTATAAAATTTTAGGATGGCCTGAAGATCCTTATAGTGATGCTGGTAGAAAGAGGTTTAAGAATGCATTGAAATTTATGGAAATTTTATCTAGGCATAGATGGATGAAAAATATTTTAAATAAGAGAAAGGTTATCAAGATTTTAGATGTTTGCGGTGGAACAGGTATAGGTGGTATAGCATTAGCTAAAATTCTTCTGGATAAAGGATTTAAAGTAAATTTATTCGTAGCAGATTTAAGAGAAGATGCCTTAAAGACGGCACAGAAATGGGGGTAAAGAGGTTCTAGGAATAGAGGTTAAAACTATAGTTATTGATGTTAGAGATATTTATAATATTGGGGAAAGGGATTTTAATATAGCATTGCTTTATGGGCTTTCAACTCCTCATTTTAATCCATGGGATATTGTTAAAATGTATGTATCTATTAGTCGAATATTGTCGAAAGGAGGGTTATTTGTAATAGATGAAGCGGATCGAAGGAAAACAATATTTCTTACAACTGGATATAAATGGTCGTTAGCGAAATCTGTCGGCGAAAATAATGTTGGATTAAGTCTGCATATAGGATATGATTCAATTAAAGGAACTTTTAAAAGAGTTTTCCTAAACATTAAGGAAAAAACTAGATTTATTACATATGAGATATTTTTATGGGGACTGGCCGAAGTAGCTACTTTAACATGGATATTCTTTAGGAGTGTTGATCTAATAAACCTTGAGAGATCAAGATATTTTATTCTAGGATATAGGCCTAGAAAAATAATTAAACCGGAAAGCCTTAAAATATCGAGTTTCTTAGATAAGACATAATAGAAATCTATTTTGAAATAACATGTTATCCTTTATTCTTCCAATACTTTGCAATCAATCCAAAATATTGAAGAGACTGTTTGGATTAAATATCCTTCTAATACTTCGATATCTATCTCTATTTAAATATTGGGTTTAACAAAATAAACTAGATCTCCATAATATCCCATAATATTTTCCCATCAGCATCTCTGGGTATCGATAAATTTAGACATTTTGAAATTGTTGGGGCAATATCTGTAAGAGAGGATGTGGGTTTAAGCTTATATCCCTTTTTTATTCCTTCTCCTTTTATAAATAGTATCGAATTTACAGAGAAGCTATCTAAAATGGCTCCAGGCATAAATGAACCATGATCCCCTGTTTTATATCTACTTTTCATTACAGCGGGTCTAAGAACTTGTTCATGATCTAGTATATCACAGCAAGATGCTTCATAAGGACCGTCGGTTGTTGCATAGCCTGATTTTAAAAAGTATATTATATCTCCTACCCTATCTCCCCATAATCCAAAACTCCATGCCTCTTCTTTCTTTAAAGCTAATGATACCACTTTTTCTCCTGTATCAGGATCCCTTATATCATATAATATATCTATTATTTGGTCTTTTAGATTTTCATATTCTTCGCCAGGTTTTACAATACCATTTGGATCTCTACCCTTCAAATTAATCCATATAAATGGAGGTTCACCATAAGGAAATACTTTAGTCTTTTTCCAGTTCACAATATATTTCCCTTCACACCATTGATAAGCCAATAATTTTTCATCCATAAATGGATGAGCAATCCAAACATAACCTAATATTGGTAGTGCAGAATGATCTGAAACAACTATAGTTAAAGCATCTGGAAAAATTTTCATCATTCCGCCAATAATTTTATCTAATATTTGATAGCTATGTTCAAAAACTTTCCATGCAGTCTTAGCCTTAGATTCAGAATACATATGATGTTTACGATATATTAATCCAAGGTAAGCATGATTTATAGCGTCAAGCAAATGGTAATGCATTATAAATACATTGGGATCAATTTCTCTTTTTATTAATGCAGCCGTCTCTAAAAACCAGTCGGCCTGAATCTCTGCATATATACCACCATGATTTTCATATCCACCAATATAGGGTCCATTTTCTCTAAGAATCTTCTCCCCGATTTTTTCTGGATAAGACCATCCGTAGACGGGAACTATTTGGGTTCGCTGTATAGCTATTTCTCTCCCATCTGGACTTATCTTTAAGAGTCTGAATCTAAATATGCCATCAGCATAATTATCCTTTACCTTAAATTCTTTTAACAAATATTTTTCATAAAGCCATCTATGCCTCCAATGGAATCTATCCATTAATCCTTTTATATTGAATTTTTCCCTAATCCATTTACTCCATTGACTTATCTTTAATTCTGCAACTCTATTTAGACAATCTTTTCCACGACATATTAGAACTGTATCATAGTCTTTTTTAGAGGCGTAGATTAATAAATTATATATTATATCATTATCTACATGCCTCTTAGGCTTCATTCTATCTCCCTTTCTTATTAATTCAGTTTCACCGCTAACAAGTAATGCACTTTCCAAGGGAACTTTAGTAGAATATGGCATATTTATCCATCCAGAAGCCCTTGAAACAGTTATTCTAATATAGCTACCTACAATTTTCCCCGTCCAATCTCTTAATCCTACAAAAAGTTTTTTAGACGTCGCATATATTGTGGGGTGATAGAAGATCCACGGATTCGTTGGATTTAATCCTCCTATTACTATACCTTTCTTTACTGTAGGAGGCCATGCAACAGGATAATTTAAAATAGCGGTCTTTAACCCTATCTTTTCATATGTATCCCATAGAAATTCAGCTTGACAAAATGTAGAAATCTGAGATCTCGATCGAAGTTTCATTCCATAATCAAGTGGCTCTCCAGGTATATGTATATAGAAGCTAGTGACACCATGAGTACCAGTATATGCTCCAGTAACTATTGTAGCCCAGTTTGTAGGCGTGTCAACTGGAGCTACAGGCAGTACTTCTCCATAAGAACCTGTCTCCATTAATTTTTTAAAATTTGGAAGCTTTTCTCTTTCTATAAAATACTTTATAAAATAATACATAGCTCCATCAAAGCCTAATATAATTATTCTCTTATCCTCCATAATTCTCCCTCATTCATTAATAGTATACCATTTTATTGACTCCTCCGGCCGTATTTTAAGCTCCGGAATAATTCCACCAGCATCATATAATATTTTTTCATACAATTTTCTAACAACATGCAGAGTTTCATTGGCTATATTTCTCTTAAGCATAGGATCTTCCTTTATATAATATAATTGTGCCTCTCCTCCCTTCCTATTAACTATAAGCCAATATTCTTCATCCCTATACATTAAATAGTTACCTAGACTGCATGTAATATATTGTCTTTTCTCCTCCCTTCTTCCCTCAACATATTTTAATATATTAATTCCATCAACACGCCATTTAACTTTTATCCCCACACTCTCTAAAATTGTTGTAAATATATCATGGCTTTGAACATATTCATGAAATCTTTCTCCAGAACCTATTTCATCCGGATGCCTTATAATTAAAGGTATATCCATGAGTTCAGGATACATTCCCCATGCAACTTTACCTACAATACCATGTTCTCCAAGCTGATGTCCATGATCCGAAGTAAATATAATTAAAGTATTTTTGTCTAGGTTAAGTTCATATATTTTATTAAGAAATATTCCAAACCATTTATCAACTAATGTTACTTCACCAGCATAGTGGGCTCTCATATGTCTCAACTCTTTTTCAGATAAATATTTTGATGAACCATATATCGGTGTAATATGTTCATCACCATTATATCCTGGATCATAGATATCTACAAACTCATGCGGAGGATCCCATGGTTCATGAGGATCAAATAGTTCCAATACTAGAAAGAATTTTTCCGCATCTCTATTTTCCTCAAGCCATCTAATTCCCTCTCTAAAGACTCTAGGTGCAAACCAATCTTCCTCGCTTTTCCTATATCTTACATTTGCAAAATATTGTCTTAAAAGTTTTTCAACAACTGTATTTCTAACTTTTTGGGGAATTCCAGAAGACATATATTTTAAAATATCTGTCTCAAAACGACTGGAAACATATTTATCGTATTCCTGTCCTCTAATAAATATCCATTCATCAAAACCACTATTAAAATTCATTGAAGGCTCAAATAAATGATAATTATCACTTATAAGTGCAGTTCTATATTTAGCACTCTTTAAAACTTCACTTAGAGAAAAATGCTCCTCCGGTATAGGCTCCCATCCCGGGGTTCTCCACGGAATACCTTTCTTAGGACTATAGCTTTTAAATGGAAAAACTCTTATACCAGTATATATAGCTCTTCTAGCGGGAATAGTTGGCAGTGATTCGGGATAAGCATTTTCAAAAACAATGCTTTCTTTAGAAAATTTATCTATATTAGGTGTCTTAGCCTTATTACCATATATACTTATATGGTCTTTCCTAAAAGTATCAGAAATAATTAAAACTATATTCTTTACAACCATTTAATGACACCGTTCATCAAATAAAATGATATTGCTAATTTAGTTTTATCATTAACTAAAAGTAGGAGAAAGATGTATTTTGGGTGCTAAATTAAAATCAGTTTATGAACACAATATCTCTGATCTTACTTTAGTATAGATAATTGCATTATATATTTTCTTTTTAATCTTTCTCGCCTTTCGATTAACTCTTTTTTCTTTACGTTTAATATCTTGATAAACATTACATATTTTTCTTTTCCTAACTCTCTTGCATTTTCTCTTCCTTATCGAAACTAATTTCAATTCATTTAAATCGAATTTAAAAACATAGCTATAGACATGAAATCTATATCTTATATAAACATAAATATATTGTTTGCTTGATTTCTTTAAAAGTAATCTTATATGTATTGCTTTCGGCAAAATCTTTCTGATGGCGTTTACATAATTATCATAGTAATTTGTTATAATTATAAAATATTTTGCACCAATTTTCCTAAATATATAATTTTTCAATGATTTTAAGACTATTATTGACTTAGGTGACTTTACAATAAAATTATAGTCCCCGCTTTTTACAGCTATAATAGTTGATCCCCAAAGTAATCCGTCATCTAAATATAAAATAGCATATCCATTGTCAGAACTTAAACTATTAATATCGTTATTAACTATTTCACTTAAAAATTTAATTTTCTTAAGCTCTAGGATTTCATTAAAGATCCTATATAGATATATTTTTTCAAAATGATTAATTTCGTTTAAAATATTTCTAACTTTTAACTGTAATGCTTCTAAAGAGGTATTTTCATTAAAACGTCTTCCACATTTAGCACATACGTATTTCTGTACTCTTTTTCTTACATCAATGTATTTAGATGTAGAGCCTTTCCTTATACCAGGACCTCCACAGACTGGACAATGAACTGAGCTTTTTACATCAGATACTCGAATTTTTCTAAACTTAAAATCTGTACGGTCAAAAAAGGCTTCTAAAATGTCCATAATTAAATTATAGTATCATCATCTAAATAAACATTATTTTAAAACGGTGATATCCATGCTGAGTTTGCGATCAGAGATATAGTGCATCCAATAACTACTGCAATGCTTTCTCCAACTATCAAGCCTCCAGCCATAATTTGTTTATATGTATTAAACCTATCTTTACCCCAAAATCTAGATACGAGATAACCAATGAATACTCCTATCAACTCTGTTATAGTCATAGGTATTGCTGTACCCATCCCAACAACTAAGGGTATGACGCTTATATTGATAAATTTAGTTATAACTGATAGAGCGGCTATGGCTATGAATCCATAGGATATCCATATTGGATTAAATATTTTAGGAGGTCTTGATAACCAAATATTTTGAAATGTTGCTCGAACCGGCCAAAATATTCCAACACCGGGATAAAGTGCAGAGGGTATTGGTGCAATATTCCATAATAACTGTACATAAAAGAGAGATAAGAGTAATGCTATGGGAGTACTTATCAACCAAGCCTTTAACATACTCCATACGGATGTTTCCGTTAACTGGGCTAATTTAAATCGAGAACACCACTGTGCTCCATTAACCATATCCATCCATAAACCACTCCATAAGGTAAACCATACATTAGTGCCCCCGTATCCACTAAGGGTTATTATCGCTTCATTTATGTTTGGTAAACCTATGCCCATTCCGGTTTCTCCAATCATTCTCGTAGATATTAAGGTTAATAAAATAGGTAAAAATATATCGATTAAGATAATTATCCATATTGGAAAATCGGGGGCTAGAAATGCTATAGATAATATACTATATATGATTGCAACAGAGAAGAGAAGTAATATTATTTTTAAAGACATTGTTTCTGGAATCTTTCTCCTTACTATTGAATCTTTTTTTAAAAACATGTATAGACTTTTCTTTAATGTAGACGGATTTAATATTAATGGCATTAATCCGGCTGATAAACCTGCACCTATTAGAGGACAAGCCCACAGATAGAGAGTGGATCTCTGTAGACAGAGAGTTACTGACATTCCCGGAGTCCACCATGATTGAACTCCCGGAGATAATGGATCTATATCTATCAAATTATATGCTACAGAGAGCCAGTTACCTAAGAAATATGTAATAAATGATCCGATAAATATTAGAAATATAGTTTTAAGAGGTAGTATTAATCCAATACATATAAAGAGTATATCTGTAGCTATACCTAATGAAGCTCCTGGAAAGAAAAACTGGATAATATAATTATAATCAATCCATGGAATCGGTACAGGTGGAATTATAGATACTTTAAATGCATTCTGAATAAATCTTAATGTATATACTCCAAATCCATATATAAATCCAATTAAAAGGCATATTACAAATATTCTTAAACGTTTCTCTTCTCTTTTAGTTAATGTTATAATAGTATTCGCAGTCATACATTGTATTGGGAATGGTAGATTTTCGGTTTCAATAAATATATCTTTTGCTAAATGTCCTAGAGCATAGGAAGCTAATCCACTTATAAAGAATGCACAAAGAGGTAGAAATATTGGAATAATCCAGCTGGGGTGAAAGAATGTTCTTTGCTCCCATACTCCAGTTTCAAGAGGAGGAGAATACCACCAAGGAATTTTCTCCAAGTTTCCAAACATTTGAGTTATAGAGCTTGTCCTAAACCACTCCTTGTAGACTAAGTTTAAGGCAGCAGCAATAGGCATTGTTGAAAAACAATATATAATAACTGCTTCCTGCTTAGTTAATGGTTTACCCGATAATCTCACTATTTCTATCATAAATAATAGGGTAAACCATGATATTCCAGCTATAGAGCTACCTGTAGCCAAATTTAAATATATCTGGGCTGGAGTAAAGACTAATATAGCATATAGGATAGCTATATAGGATCTCCATGTTAATCCGCTTTTAAAACCATATATTTCCTTATTCTTAATGAACATTATGCTCCCCCTTCTTAAATCTAGAAATGTAGAATGCTTTTTCCTTAGATGAAAGGCTTCTCCAAATAAGCATTTGTTTTCTAAAATTATCTATTATTATTCTATTGGTAGATATCCATTCTTTCCTAGGTCCAGATAACTTTTTTATATATATGCTAAATCTACATCTATCGGGTATCTCTATATCTGGAGTTATCATTACTTTTAGTTCCTGACGTATCCCTAATTCGTATGGCTTTATATGCATCATTATTCTTAATTCTCTATGCTTCTGTTTACATATATAGTTATAACTTAATACTCTGAATATTCCAAGTCCTCTCTCCTTATGAGCTTCTATGAATTCGATTAGATATGCAATAATTCCATTTACTTCTTCCGATGATATTCTAAATGGTAGAGGTATATTCCATTCATCTCCCATAGGTTTGGTAGGCATTCTCCATACTCTTTCAAGAGAAGGTGTAACAAGTTTAGATGCCTTATATACTGGGAAGATAGATGACAATATAACAATTATCATCGAGATTCCTATACTATTAATAACCCATACCGAAGAGGCATTAAAAGCTATTGGAAAAATTAATGTTATTATTTTTCCAATAGCTATAGCTGAAATATAACCTATTATTCCTCCAATAACTGCGTATATTAAAGATTCTGCTAGAAACATAAATGCTACATGTAGAGGAGATAGACCTATGGCACTATATATAAATATTTCTCTTTGTCTACCATATACCGAATCTATCATTATCATAAGTACTGTAATGCATACTATGGCCATTGGAATAATTTGAAACTCCCATCCCATTATAGTTATCGTACTTATTTTACTTAAAAGATAAATATTATTTCTATATCCTAAAAAAGTATATATTCCGCTAAAATATTTGGCACATTTTTCCGCAAAATCTTTAGCCATTTCCTCGTTTCCAAATATAACAGCTATACTACTTACTAATCCACCCATTTCTATAGCATCATTATAAGGTATAATGATTATCATTTCAGGAGAAATATGTACATTCCATGGATTCGGCGTTACCCATATATCTATAGGAGTTATTGTCTCTCCATCCAAATCTTTAATACTCATTAGTTCTTCTTCATCGAAAAATCCTATTACTTTCATTTTTAGGCCAAATATTGATATACTATCGCCGACAGATATATTAAATATTTTTCTAAATCCACTAGGCAATATACATACTTTTCTATCTCCAGGAATAAACCAACGGCTTCCAGGCAGTAATATAGAGTCTATTTTAGTTATTTTTGTTTCCTCTAGGGTTAAACCCATAATAGCATATACATAGGCTTTTCTATTATTATATGATATTTCAAAATATACTGGTCCTGAAGCTGTATATACTGTGGGATATACCCATGCTCTTTTAGCTATTATAGTATTGTTATAGGGGGTTTTAGATATGTATTCAACATACTTTCCCAATCCTATACTTGTATGACCCCATTCGTTTCGTTTAAACATGACACCAATATATTGGGGGTTTTTACCCCACAATATAGCTCTGGTAAACGAAAGCGGAGTAAGTGATGTAAATAGTGTTAATCCTATTATAGAAACTATTAATGAGAATAGTGTTAATCCAGTTCTCAATTTCTTTCTCTTTAAATTCTGTAAGCCTACCGAAAAGGCCATGATTACTGCAGAAGATCTGCTTATCTCTGCAAAATGAAGACCCTTAGTTTTTCTACGAATATCTATTAACATACCATGAAATATTTGTAATGCTACTATAAGTAGGGGGGCAGTTAATATTAATACACTATATCCTAATATTACTACAATTATGTTTGATGCAAGTTGAAAACCAGGATGTAGGAAGTAGAGAAAAATGAATGGAATGGAAAATGTAATGACCAATATAATTATTCTTTTCACTCCACTTGTACTGAAAAATGCTCTCTCGAATAGAAACACAAAGGGAATTAGAAGAAATGCTAGAAATTGCACGGTATTTACACTATCCTCAAGAATATTTCTAATTCTCAAATATACTTTTCTTTCATTACTCCAGGCTTTTAAGGCAAGGCTATATGCCATTGTATAATTATGCTTATTTAAAGCGCTAATAGTTTTTCCTAATAAGATATAAGTATATCTATGCATTTTAATAGTATTGTTTTCAATAATATTATATTGTTTTATTCTCTTTATTCTTTTTTCATTTATATAAAACATGTCTTCGGCGTATTTATATGCTGAGAATGTGATTACTTTCTGCTTTTTTTCATCCAATACTATTCCCTCTCCTCCCAAGATATTGGAGGACGCATTAACCATAAATGCTAGAGGACATTTTACAGCATATGCTGATTGAATTAATATTTCAATTCTTTTATGTGGAGGAATAAATACCATACTTAATGAGATGCCTATATGTGGATTTATAAAGTAAAATCTACTATAACTTTCTAGTTCAGTATGTGTTCCGAATGAATATGTTGATAGAAATACATTTGGTTGATAGGAAATTTCTGGAACATTTAAGTATTCTGGATCTATGCAGTCAAACAGGACTATAGAGGAGCATTTAAATATAGTTAGGTATCCTAAATCTATATCTATAAGAGGTGTAACAGTTCCACTACTATACATATGTACGCCTTCATCTAGAGCATATACTATATTTCCAGTCTCCGGGTCAATTTTAAATGCCGAGAGAGTATAAGTAGATCCAGGGAAGGGAGGATAAAATCCAGTAATATCGAAGCTACCGTTTCTGGTAAAGTAAACTATATTATTAATTATTACAAACGAGTTTGGAACTGGACTATACCATGATTTAGAGGTATTCCAAACTGCAACTATACCTTTAATATGTGTCCAAAACGTTGTAGAAATAATTTTTTCAAAAGAAAATGATGATAAATATTTTTCATGTAGATTAGGTGTATTTGAAATTATATGTAATGTACATAGAATTAGTTCGGCTTGTTTTCTCAAGTTTTCTAATATAAGTTTTTCAAAAGTATCTATAGGAGTCCCTACATATTGTCTACAATCATATATTGTAGTTAAAGTCCATGCAGGTGCAGTTATAAGTGTAAAAATCTCACTGTCATAGCTGTAAAGTCTTAAGCCTAAAGTTGTTTTTAAAGTTCCAAAGTCTATGCTTGTCATATTTAGATAGGAATATTTTCCTCCAGCTTGTCGATTAATATGATTAAATATATTAAAAATATATTCACTCATCGGAGCATAAATACTGCTGGGATGTTTTTGGGTATTATCGTAGCCTAAAGTTATTCTAGTACCATATATTGTAGCAACTATTGTTGATGAATGTGAAGATATATCGAGGTTAATTAATAATATTATTTTTCTAGCTATATCTGTCTGATTTCCAAAAAAGTAGTCTTGAACAAAGGCATGGGCCCCTCTAAGACCTTGGTGATGGCCTGAGAAAGCTATAAACATCACTGTATATTTTGGTTTATTTTCATTAAAATATCTTGCAAGCTCTAATAATATAGATATTCCACAAGATTCTTCTGCTCCGGGGGCTATTGAGGGAAACGGTGAGAAGGAGTCATAATGGCTTGTAATAACGATGTATTGATTCTTAAATTCATTTCCTTCAATAATACCGATAATATTTTTAGCATTAATTTCTTTCCATTCCATACGGGCTGTTAAATGAACTCTAACCTTACTATTATGAAGTAGTGATAAAAGATAGTCTCCATCTCTCCTTAAAATCATAAATCTAGGAAAGTTTAATGGAGGATGTCTAGCATAAGAGAAGTATTTTGATCCAGTTTCCATATAACTAGTTTCTTCGGGTTGGATAAATATTACTGCTTTTGCACCCAGTTTTACTGCGTTTAACCAATTCCATCCGGAGTTATAATCCATTAAAACAATCGATCCATTCAAATTTTTTCCATCAAATTTATCTAAACTTCCATCTCCAACATATATAAGTTCACCATATATTCCTCTTGAAGGCAATGTACATGGAGCAACCACATTTGGTAATGCAGGATATATTTTAAAAACTTTCTTTATTGGATAACATATTTCTAATCTAGCACCTAGATCTAATGGGATAGGTAGAGAATAATTATGATAATATACGTTTTTAAGACCATATCTCTTAAAAGTATTATAAATATATTCTGCCGCTTCATTATACCCAGAATATCCAGTAAATCTTGTCCCTAAACTACTTAAATACTTTATATGATAGACTACTCTGGAAAAATCAAATTTACTTAATATACTATTTATAGTAAATGAAGGATAGGGATGAGAACGAGTTGGATAGGAAGATAGTATAATAAGTAGTAGAGTAAAAAATAATATTGTTTTTTTCCCTACACTCATTTCCTCTACCTCCTATATCGGCAGTGAAAATCCGAAGAGACGAAGAGTACAAAGCTGGAACAATATACCACCTACTATAAATGTAAATGCAAATCCAGCTAACATTCCTACTGCTATTGATATACCATAATTCTCGTATGCCGATGACCCAGCAAATTTAAGGGTAATATATTTCGCTATTAAACCTATGGTTAGAGGTACAAGTAGATAGGGGCCAGCAAAGCTTGAAGCTATAGGTATCATTGCGGCATTTAAAGGTAATGTAACATATTTTATCTTCAAAATTTCTAATACTATTGTTATAAGAATTCCAGTAATTAAAAGTATTATTGTATCATTAGTCATATAGGTGTATGGATTTGTTCCCTGAATAATGCCAAGTGGTTGTGTTAGAAAATAGAGGCCTAGATGGGCTTTCATTACTAGTAATGGTACTTTTATTGACAAAATATTATAGTTATACCAGCAAAATATCATCATAACAAGGGAGACAGGTACAACAATTATTACTGCTAAAACTGCTGAAATAATTATATCTCTATATCTAGTCTTAGTATATTTGCCAAGGGCTAGAGAATCAAGTATACCTCCCTCTGGAAGTAGTCTGGCTACTCTAGTCCACATGTATCCTCCAAGTATAACAGTTATGTAGGATTCATAATTGGGTCCAAATATTCCACCCATTTGAAGTAAAGAGGCAGGAACAACTCTGGCAAAGCCAAAGAAAGAGTCTTCAACTCTTCTAACACCTACAAATGCTCCAGTCTCACTTCTATTTCTAGCCCAACCCATGAAAAATATTGAGAAGCATATAAGGATTATTAAGGCTATCCATGCAGGGACTCCTAAAACAACATATTCAATTAAAATTAGTATTCCGAAAATTATGGTTGATAGTGTGAGGAATCTATATGGAAGTATATTTTCCTTCCCTCCCTTAATTAAACTTTTAAATACCTTAATTATAGTATTTCTACCTACCCATAGTGACCACAAGGCTAAGGCTATCAGTGATCCCAGTATAAACATAAAATATCCATTTATTACTGGTGTTTCTTGATAACCCATTAATCCCATCTTTACATTTTTAAACGTAATTCCTGGATGGAATGAGGGCAATTTACCTATAGCTACAAATATCTGGGGTAGTATCCACCACATTATAATTACGAATATTATACCTGTAATCAATATGTCTAAGGAAAGCATGTATGAGAAGCCTATTAAATGGGGTGATAGATTTATTATTATAGGAACCCATGGTAGTATGGCTAGAGGCGTTAGATCCCATATTGGAGCCCAGTAACTTAAAACAAGTGGTACATTAAGTATACGTGGTCCAAGGAGAGACCAAATAAAGGGAAAGTTTATTGCAAAGGATATAGCGAATCCTATCCAAAACCATTTATTAAGCTTTTTAGGAGATTGGATTGTTTTAACAAATTCATATTCTGCTCTTGCTAATGGAAATGGAAGCTCCTCCACATCTACAAATAATTCTCCAAATAGGGTTGTTGAGAGAAACATAAAATAAAAGACTATGCTGAACTGGAATATTATTACAAATAGTAATGGATTTATCCAGGCATTCCACGGTATAGGAATATTAGATTTCAACATTGGAATAATATACCTGCAATCTATACATGTAAACATTTTTGGTACTAGTTTTTTAAGGATATTAGATACAGCTGCCGGTCCTCCTATTGGTGGTGGGAAACAAATAAACTGGCTTTCTGCTAGAAAGTAGAGACCGAAATGGTTGACCCAAGCCTGCATACATCCTATTAATATCATTGTAAAGAGACATGCCATTTCATGTTTAGAAAATTTTAATATCCTATTTATTGGAGCAATAATAATTGTTAGAATAAACATTAAGGCAAATCCTGAGATAAATTGATTCTGAAATTCAAGTACACTCATAGCTGGGTTTAATTGAGATAGAGCTAGTTGAGGTCCTCCGAAAAATGGCATTAATCCACCATATATTCCAACTATTATGAGGATTAAAGTTCCCGTAATAAGAACTTTTAAACTAAGTCCAGTAACAGGTTTTTCCTCAGACAATTTTTTCACCATTCTTCATCTAATAGAAAATTTTAATAAACTTTTATTATATCATTTAGGGTTAATATATGGCTATTTGGGTGCTATATATTAGTATTGTATTAATAATTAATCTATTTCAAGAATGATTATGGTTCTCTTTGGAATGGTTATATTTAATGTGAAGGTGCTGGTTAAGAAAGTTTTTAATTTCTTCCTACCATTATTTGTTAATAAATATATATTATAGGAGGTCTTATTTAATCCATAATCTTTCATATTGATATCTAATTTTATATCTGTATCTTTATCAATATAATTTGCGAGAACAATACCTATTTTTCCATCTTGGCTTTTCCATGCACTTACTATTACTGCAGGCAGATCATATTCCTGATACTTATCAATTCCACGTAAAGGTATTTTTACTTTTATACAACTAGCTTTAGGGGGTCTTAATGCCTGGCCAAATATTAAATATTCTCTGCCTCTATATCTTGCCTCAACAATTTTTCTAACATATTCTAATAATTCTCTCCATACTGGTGAACGTTCTGAAGGTGTTCCTAAAACATCTTTAAATTTCTTTAGGCTAGGATTATCTATGTTGGTCAATCCTATACATGGAATTCTTCCCCAAACTATATATGAAACTGTGATATGATAGTAAAGTTGAATTGGATTATTAGTATATTTTCTATATATTTCTAAAAAGTGGAGATAAATTGAAGGAGCCTCTATCTGTAATCTATAGTCATGATATATAAATACCATTAATGGTATGGGTTGGGCATTGCTACTTAATACTACATCTCCTCTATGACCTAAATTGCCTAGACTATCGAATGGATATATATTATTTTTACCGAGAGTAATAGCATTATCTATAAGATGTTCATGTTCTCTTTCAGCCATAATAACGAAATCAGGACATTTAGCTCGATATTCATTATAAAGCGCTTCCACTATTTTTCTCCACTGCATAATATACCAATTTCCTCCACCTATAGAATGATTATGAAGACTTAAATCTGTTTTATCGTCGAGAGGGGCATAACATGGATAACATACTGATCCTTGTCCAGTTAACATTGCCGCAGTAAATCCAAACCCTGTGTCTCCATTAGCCAATTTTCTAGATTTTTCCATAGTGTCTTCAGCACTTTTTATGATTCTTTCAAAAATATATTTGCTTCCAAGACAGCTTAATGTCATTTTACCCTTAAATGAAGGCCATGGAGGAGGGTTGAAATTCTCCATCTTTATGATGGCTTTAGGATAAGCATATTTCTCTATTTCACTACAATTTATAACATTCCTTAAATCTTCTCTACATTTTATTATCCAATGTCCTGTATCATGATTAAACGCTGTTATAGCTCCAAATTTTCTTACCAACATATCTAGAAGCTCAGCACTACCATTTCTCATAACACCTTTACCCCAATCCCCTCCGAGAGCTAAATCTTCTATTTCGAGCCCTGGAAACTCTTCTAAGCCAACAATATTTACAGCCACTACTATATTAGAGTTATTTTTTATAAAAAATTCTATCATTTCTCTAATTCTAGAGAAATCTGAGCTTGGGTCATCTTCATCATATGTAGCATTCTTATTAATAGGTCTTCTAATCCTATAAAGTATTCCAAAGCATACAAGCTTTACTTTATCAGAAATATCATTTCTAAACTTCAACTTACCTTTAGATATAGATATAGGCTTTTCCTCCTCAACCCATTTTCTATATATTAATGCAGCGTCGATCCAATCTCCCTTAAGAAGTTGGGTAGCCATAGTATAGTTTAACTTACCTTTAAGACTAAAATGCTGTAGTTGATCTATAATATTTTTTCTTGAGTCAGGATATGCAAAATTAAAGTGGGTAAAATAGAGGTAAAGATAGTTTCTTATACTATTAAAGTATATTCTTTTAACATTTCCATATTTATCCTCAGCAGCAATATAAAATCCTTCACCGCTCTTCTTATCATAATATGCCATAAGTTGTGTTGTAATTTCACCTGGATAGAAGAAAGCTCTACTTAAAAGATTTGTAGTATCATCTGGAATTTTATTTCCAATTGAGATAGGATTTCTTATAAGTCTTCCTTCACGTTCCGGAAAAACTAGATAATCATCATCTCCACTTTCTCCTATTTTCTCAAAAAGTAAGTATGGAAAATTAACATAATATATTATTTTTTCTCCCGGACTTATCGATATATCTATATTCCATTCTATTTTTCCGCTAGAAGTAAGTGTGATAACTACTGTTACATCTAATGTTTGTGAAGAATTCGGTAAATCTATATTTTTCCAACTTAAAATAATTGTATTTTTATTCTTTACTAATTCAAGTTTATTTACATCGAAAAATATTCCCTGTAGTGCATGCGTGAGGGTAGGATATTTTTTAGGTATTTCTCCTATTTTTCCTAAACCTACTTGCCATATCATGCTATTTTCTAACTTCCATGAATAACCTGTTTTTAGATTTTTTATTTCTTTTATAACCAAATTAGCTTCTTTATCATTAAAGGGATTAAACTTTTTTCCAACAATAATAGAAACATATTTATTTGATAAAACTATTTCCTCCATATATTTTCTCCTCCACATAATGATATAAATTGCTGTGAATGATATAATTAGTATGAGCAGGAGTATCAAGGGAATTTTATCTTTCATATCATAGAGACCTCTCTAGCATTATTTATTAATTATTATTATAAAGTTAGTTAAAATAAAAACAAGTTGGGTTCTGAGAAATATTTACACTGATGCTATTTATTTAACTAAACAATTGATTTCATTAATTATAATTGTTCTTGGAATAAATTTATATGAGGAAGTATAAGTAACTAGAGTTTAATCTATAAACGGTTGTCAATAATTATAAAGTATTTTATGTATGTCGCTGAGAACCCATCCTACATTTATTCTAATTAACTTTACAATAATAATTATTAAATAATGCTAGATAGATTCACATATTGAGATTTGAATGTCTCTGGGTGAAAAAATGCTTTGGATATTTTTAGGAGTATTTACTCTATTTGCTATACTATTTATTCTATCATCATATACATTTCATAGAGAGGAAATTGTTTTAGAGAATAAAATGACATCTTTAAAATTTTCCATTAGAGAATTTCTTCTTTTATCAGTTAAGGATAAGATTACTGAAAACAAATATGAATTTGAGAAATCATCTTTATGGAATATCTATCTTCTAGATACAAGCAATGTTGTAGATAATATATTAAATAATAAATGTAGAAGGGGTGAAACATGCCTCATAAAAATATCATCTTTAGATGAAGATTTATCAAAAAGCTATACTATTAGAGAGACAGATAAGGATAAAATATTGATTTTAAACTGGTTTTCACAAAAATATAATATAAAAGTTAATGTGAATATATCGTTACCTAAAGACTCGTACTTAAGCTACTGGAGTATAAATGTAGAGAATAATAATGAAAAGTTAGCTTTATGGATAATTGATTTCCCAACTCTTAAAATTAGAGCAATAAATGATAATAAGGAGAATACTTATCTAGCAATACCTTTCCATTCAGGAACTTTGATAAAAAATCCTATTAATAATATTCATTGGAATGTATTACCAATGGAGGAAGTAACAAATGATTGGGATAAAAATACTAAACCTCTCTTAGGAATATATCCTGGAATTTATAGTATGCAGTTTGCAGCAATATATGGGGATAAGGGAGGATTATATCTTGCCGCATATGATGGAGAAATGTATTCCAAAAGATTTCTATTTAATGGAGATAATAAGTTTTCACTACTATTTACATTGAGGCAGTTTCCAGAAAATATGTTAAGTCCTAGAAATAGTTATTTTAGCCCATATAAATTTGTTTTAGGGGTTTTTCAAGGAGATTGGATGAATGCTGCAGAAATATATAGAAAGTGGGCTACAAAACAATTATGGACAAAGAAAGGTCCTCTTTATACATGGTATGATTTATCCAGAAAAATATATAACTTAAACTTCGGAATATGTGTTAAATATATAAATATTTCAAGATATAATCTGGTCAAGGAAAATATTCTTGCAATGAAACAATTTTTTGACATTATAGCATCAATAAATAAATCTAAACCTAACTATGGAATACATTTTGTAGGTTGGTCTAAGTATCTTGATGTTACAAGTGAAAGAGGTAATATTGATTTTTTCCCAGCTCAAACTGGATTTAAAGACTTGGTTGATGAGCTTAAAAAATACGATATATTTAGCGATGTATATATGGGTAGTGGAGTTTTCGATCCACGTATGCCTCTAGATGAAAAATCAAAACTGTATTGGAGAGATGCAAAACCCTATGCAGCATATAACCCATTTAATGAATATTATATTAGGTTTAGAAAAGCATGGATGTGTCCTTATACATCTTGGTGGCAAAAACTATTATCCTCGGATGTGCCTCAAGCTCAAAGTGAATGTCATATTGATGGGATATACTGGGATCATTATCCAGCTATGAAACTATGTTTTAATAAATTGCATGGACATCCACTTGGTG
This sequence comes from uncultured Thermoproteales archaeon, assembly GCA_964550975.1. GTDB lineage: Archaea > Thermoproteota > Thermoprotei > Thermofilales > B9-G17 > CAZKAY01. The sequence goes on from CAZKAY010000020.1 coordinate 21,737, forward strand.
GAGGAAATTACTATAGTATAGGATTTAGGGAGATGGCACGGAAAATACGTGAAGTAGGGAAAAAGATCGATTCAGATTTCTTTACATACAATGAGGGTAAATGTGAAATAGAGATAGGTGTTTTTGACGGTTTTTTGAATGAGTTTTATCACGTTAAACAAGGATCTCTATTCGATATGGCTACTTTTCACTATGGAAATATTGGAGATCCAATACCATTAGTAACATATGTTTATCATGATTATGCTATAATGCTTGGAGGATTTAGAGCTAGTAAAGGTCATAAAAGCTTCTCCAATCCAAATCAATTTGCATATGTGAATGCATATGCATGGGTATGTGGAAATAAGCTTGGATTTGTGGATCATAAAAATATATTCTTAGAATGGAAGAGAGGAATGCTTTCTACTGAATGGATTGAAACATTGAATTATCTGGGAAATCTTGTAAAAATGAGTATGGTTGGAAATGAATTTCTAACATTAGGTAGATATGTTAGGCCTCCTATTTTTAAAAATATTTCATATACTTCTCTAACCTATAATAATGTGCCTAAAAAGTTTCCAATAATTCTTTCTGGTGCATTTAGAATGCCTAATGGAACAACCTATATAGCTTTAACAAATTGGTTTAACAAAACCCAAGATATTAAGGAAATAGATTTTAGTAAATGTGATTGGCTGCCATATAAATTTGAATTAAGTATATTAACTGATAAAGGTATAAAGAAGATAGGAATATTTACTCAGAAAAAAGTATCTGTAAATCTGACATTAAAACCTAGAAGTGCTTTATTCCTAATAATCAAAGGATTAGAGAAATGGAGAGAGCAATTAAAGAATTTCTACAATATTACAAAAATAAAGAATATGGGTCTAAATGAGTTAAAATGGAGAAAAATTGAGGAAAGAGAGGTAAATGGAGTAAAAATTATAATTGGTGAATGGGAGGCTGGAAAATTTACAACATTTGATAAGCAAGGTAATTTAAAAACCATTACTCTTCATGAAAAATCGATACTCTACTATCCTCGAAATCCTATTATAGGTAAGGGATTTGTTGTAGCCAGACATATTGAGGGACTCATATATAATAAGGAGTATATCGATTTAGCTAATGAGTTTAAAATACCCATATTAACTCACGGAGAATGTAAAATAGATTGGGAAGAATTAGGCTTTCAGAGCAGAGACGAAATAACCCATACTATTTTTAATAATCTTATGTTTCTAAATAAAGAAGAGGTTAAAGATGTTGTAACAGGAAACTTTGTATTAGCTTTAGCTAGGACGAATAGTATGGCTATTACATTGCTTCAAAGACTTTGTCAGAAATTTGGAAACGATGTTAATGAGATAGCTATTATGGGAGGATCTAAGGAAGGCTATGCCGCCTGGTATCTTTCGTCTATCGATGATAGAGTAATCATAGTTTCTCCAGGAGGATATCAGCTAATTAACCTTATCTATGGAATAGAATTAATGGAGAAGGATTGGGGATGTATAAATAAGAATTTAGCGCCTGGTTGGCCCCAACCAAAATATTTATTAAAGTTTAGGAAATGGCTTATTAGTGAGGATTCTGGTAGAATTATATCTAGTCTTTTCAATATAGCTTTTCTTAAGAACAAGTTTAAACCAAAATTTTATATAATATTTGGAGGAGTAGGTTCCTATGGAACTCATGATGGAAGACTTTATCCGATAGGCGCTGAAACACCTTTTCTAAAAAGTTTTAATAAACCTTGGAGGTATCAGAGGATCAGGAATAATGATGAAGTTAATTATAAAAGATTTATTAGAGAAGCAACTATAGTTTTAGCTCTAATTAAAGGTATAGATAATGTTCTTAACATATGGCCAAAAATAGATGATGTTAGATATGAAATTAGAAATAACTCATTTAGAGTTAATGCTATTGTAAATGGTGATGTGGATAAAGTATATCTTGTATGGAGCTATTCTAGAGATAGAGTATGGAATAGTAAGGAGGTTCCTCCATGGATAAAAATAGAGATGAGGAGAGAAAACAATACATGGATATCTGACTGGGTTAGAAGACCAGATAATGCTGAAATCGGATTCTACATAG
>CAZKAY010000020.1:23837-25676 GCA_964550975.1 uncultured Thermoproteales archaeon
GAAAAATAGGGAATTATGAAATTAGATATATGGATTGCTCACCAGTAGAGTTTTTATTCATGCTTCCGGAAAAAACGTGTAAGGATTAAAATTCAATTTCTTTTAAAAGACTTTCAATTTTTTCCGAAATTCTTCTTACTATTATTCTAACAACTTTTTCTCCAATTTCCTTTGAAGCATATATTCTTGGATCTTCTCCCCATACTCCCTTTAACTTTATCGAAATATCTTTAGGTAATTTCTCTATATGAATTAAACTTGGATATAGATACCAGAATATTGAGGTTTCCCATTTAGCTGTATGGTCTCCATGATAACCTAAATCTTCTGCAAAAACATATTCTGGTTCGGCGATTATCTTACATTTTCCTCCCTTTAAAAAATATTCTTTAATAGCCTCTTTAATAATTTTTACATGATTTTTACCATAATGTCCCATTAAAATTACAATTATTTTAAATCCATTTCTCTCTAATTGTTGTAAAAGTTCAATAGCCAATTTTTTAACAAGCTCACCACTATACTCCAATGTGTAGGGCATACCATAAATCTGCATAGTTTGATGACCAATATATATTGGTGGATGAACAACTCCGCCAATATTTTTTGCAATAAGTTCACAAATCTTCTCTACTTTAAGAGCATCTTGACCTAATGGCAAATGCTCTCCATGCCATTCCAATGCACCCCATGGAATATAAACTATCGGCCTAGTTTTAAGTATATTGGCAAGAATGTCAGGTGTAATTTCTTCAAGTCTCACCCTATTCACCAATTAACTTATACATATTATTAAATCAATATTATAATGATTAATTAATTTATATTGATAAATCGTGGAACCCAAAGCATATATATTTCATCATATTCATTATCATAAAAATATATTAGTTATTAAACCTTCTGACAATAAATGTGATATTAATGGTCAAGATAGTTGTAATTGGTTTAGATGCACCTATAGTGAAATCTTTATGGAAACTTATTAAGGAGGAATGTTTACCAAATATTAAAAAACTTGTTGACAATGGTGTATGGATGGAGAATTGCATGGTACCACATCCAACCATTACTCCACCTAACTGGACAACTATAGCTACTGGAGCTTATCCTGGAACTCATGGGATAACTGGTTTTCATCTACCTTTTAAAGATAGTCGTCCAGGTACACCTGAAAAAAGTTATCAAGCATTTTATTCGGGAGACGTAAAGGCAGAATATATTTGGGAAGCTGCTGAAAAAGTTGGTAAGAAATCAATTATAGTTAATTATCCAACTACATGGCCTCCAAGAATAAAAAATGGTATACAAGTTGGAGGACATGGTCTCCATATAACTGATTGGCGTATGACGCGTAACTATAAGCCTTTAACTGGGTGGCGTTGGCTAATAAATTTAGCGGATCATCAATGTATTTCTACAGAAGATCTACCTCTAGTAGATAGGATTAAGCCTAAACCATGTGAGGGTTGGAAAAATTTTCCCGATAAGTCTATGTTAGAGGCGGAGATAGAGGTAGGTAAATACAATACTTTAGATAAAGTTAGACCTATAAAGCTATACCTATTAATTAATCCTAGTGATAAGATAGTTTATGGTTTCTTAGATAAAAATGCCGAGAAAGAAGTGTTTAAGGTGAAGTTGGGAGAATGGAGTGAGAGGGCTGAATTAGTTTTTGAAACCGATAGGGGTAAATGTAAAGCATTTTTTAAAGTGAAACTCTTAAAATTATCTGATGATGGTAGAGAAGTGAAGCTATACTTCACTACATTTTGTTCACTTAAAGGATCAACTTATCCTCCAGAATTAGCTGAAGAGTTAGAGGAAAAAATTGATAAA
>CAZKAY010000021.1:0-25310 GCA_964550975.1 uncultured Thermoproteales archaeon
GGTTTCGCGCCTGCTGCACCCCGTAGGGCCTGGGCCCTTGTCTCAGTGCCCATCTCGGGGCTCCCGCTCTCACGGCCCCTACCCGTTATCGGCTTGGCGGGCCGTTACCCCGCCAACTACCTGATAGGGCGCAGCCCCATCCTCGGGCGGTTGCAACGGGCATGGCGTTGCAACCCTTTCGGCGCAGACCCAGTTCCAGGAGTCTGCGCCTATGGGGGATTAGCCCCAGTTTCCCGGGGTTGTCCCCCTCCCGAGGGTAGGTTGGCCACGTGTTACTCAGCCGTGCGCCGGGACCGACCGTAGCCTCGGCCCCTAGACTTGCATGGCTTAGTCCCACCCCGATAGCAGTCGGGTCCGGCAGGATCAACCGGTGTTGGGAGCGGCCTCAAGGTGGGGTGTGTTGGGTGGCGGCTTTATTGGGTCGGGTTCAAGAGTCTAGGTTTCCACCTAGTTTTCTTGAACCCTCATTATTTTATATTGTCTCCGTAACTGGAGACCGACTTTTCATTCCAGGCTTTTGCTTTCGTCGAGTCGGGCCGCCGTTACGGAGCAATTATATTAGTATATGTACTTATTTATATTGTTTATCATTTATTTTTTGAACTTTTTTCATATATTTTTTTATTTTTATGCCTATTTGTTTATCAATAATATTTGTTAAACTGTGTTAAGGAAAGATTAATATATATGTCTGATTCAATCATGTAGAGAGATAAGATATAATATATGTATGGGAGAAAATGTTGGAAGAAATATTTTTACCAGATATAACTGCAATAGTATCTGGTAAATTAAGGGAATTCATCAGAAATAAAAAGGATATTGGAAAAATTGTAGTTCATTTGGCTATTGTAGATTATCTTGAAAAAATGGCTAGGGAGGGTAAGAGTCAAGGTATAATAGGTTTAGATGAAATTAGGTTGCTTAGAATTTCATGTGAAAATGAGGGTATTGGCTTAGAATATGTTGGTGAAATACCAAGTACCTGTAGAGGTATTATGATTAAAGATGAGAATAATGTTAATAAGATTATTAGATTGCTTGCACTTGAGTGGAATGGTATATTAATTACATGTGATAAAATTCAGTATAATATTGCTTTAGCCGAAGGTATAAAGACAATATATATTGAGGATAGAAATAGGGATATCTTTATTCTAGAAAAGTTTTTTGATGAGGATGTTATGTCTGTACATCTTAAAGAAAATGTTCTACCTTATGTTAAACGAGGCGTTCCTGGTAGGTGGAGATTTGAGATTATTAGAAATAGCCCTATGACACATGAAGAAATGGAGGATATTATAAGAAATATTTTTGAGGTAAGTAAGAATAGTAAGAATAGTTTTATCGAGGCAGATAGATTAGGTTCAACTATAATTCAGCTTAAAAATTATAGGATTGTGATAACAAGACCACCTTTTTCAGATGGATTAGAGATAACGGCTGTAAGACCTGTTAAAAAATTGAGTATATATGATTATAATATTCCAGATAAGCTTTTCTCGAGACTCGATGAAAAAGCTGAGGGAATATTAGTAGCTGGAGCGCCTGGAATGGGGAAAACAACATTTGTACAAGCTTTAGCGGAATACTATACAGGTAAAGGAAAAGTTGTTAAGACAATTGAAGCTCCTAGAGATATGCAGCTCCCTGATACAATTACCCAATACTCTAAAAACTATGCCAGTTCTGAAGAAATACATGATGTCCTATTACTATCACGCCCAGATTACACAGTATTTGATGAAATGAGAGATACAAAAGATTTTGAATTATTTGCTGATTTAAGACTGGCAGGAGTAGGTATGATCGGTGTAATACATGCAACAACTCCTATAGATGCAATCCAACGTTTTATCGGAAGAGTTGAATTAGGAGTAATTCCCTCTATTATAGATACTGTTATATTTATAGAGAACGGCGCTATATCTAAGGTCTATGAAGTATCAACTACTATAAAGATACCATATGGACTTAAAGAGGAAGATTTGGCGAGACCAGTCGTAGTGGTAAGCGATTTTCTAACCAACGAACCAGAATATGAATTATATGTCTTTGGAGAAAGAACATTTGTCGTACCTATAAGGAGAAAAAGGGTTAAACATATTTCTAATAAAATGGAGGTTCTTAGAAGAGCTATAGCTAGGTCATTAAAGAAATATGTGGTTGAAGAAGATATAGATTTAGAGATGATTAGTGAGAATAAAGTAATAGTTTATATTGATGCTGAATATCTAAGTATAATTCCTGGCAAAAGTAGGAGAAAATTGGAGAGAATAGGTAGAAAAATGGGTATAAGGATAGATATAAAACCAAGATTTTCAAAAATTGCTTAACAATATCTATTATTTTAAGCATAAAAGATAATTATGAGAATTTGTATGATTATGTAGTGAGGTTTTAATCGATATATAATTATATATCAGGGTATTGTAATGAATAGTTTTCATAAAAAATGTTATGATTGCCCATTCTATTCACCTCAAACAAGTTACTGTTTAAAGCTATTTACATTTGTAAAAAACCCGGATGAACCCCCCTGTCTTAATCCATCTAGAGAAAATATTAGTAAAACGATCTATAAAAGGCCAGCAGAACCCGTTTCAGAAATAATTTCACCTATAGAAGATTTATCTTATGTGCCCACCGGAATACCTGGTTTAGACGCATTACTACATGGAGGTTTTCTTAGCGGTAAAACCTATTTAATTGCAGGAGAAACTGGCGCAGGTAAGACTATTTTCTCTCTACAGTTTCTTATTTATGGTGCACTTAGAAATGAGCCGGGAATATATTTAGCGATAGATGAACCCACCGAACATTTGTTAAAGGGTATGAAAAGATTTGGATGGGATGTATATGATCTAGTAAAAGCTGGTAAATTAAGATTTCTTGACATGCGTACACATTTCAGTAAAATTTATCTTAAAGATGAAAGAGGAAAAATAGAACCCAGATTTGTAATTGATATAATTTTGAAGAATATTAGGAGAATCGGTGCACGACGCCTTGTAATAGATCCGATAGCACCGTTAATGTACGGGAACCCTGAAAACGTTTTATATGCAAGAGAATTTTTAAGAGAAATGGTCTTCTCTTTAGAAAAATTGGGTAACGTCACCACCATAATGACCAGTGAAATACCTACTGGAAGTAACCAATATAGTAGATTCGGTGTAGAAGAATTTTTAGCTAGCGGAATAATTATATTAAAAATGAAAGAAATTAAGGGGAGAATATATAGAATATTATATATTAGAAAAGCTAGATGGGCTCCTGTAAAGCCTGGAAAATACGTATTTAGAATTGAATCCGGTAAAGGAATAATTATTAGGGGACCGCTAGAAAAATTTCTTTAATGGTGATCTAAATAAAAAATCTGAGAGAAGACTTAATTTCTTTAATAAAGAAAATTAGAAAAGCACCTATAATAGATGAAAAAACATTCAATGAAATTATGAGAGATTTACAAAGGGCGTTATTGAAAGCTGATATCGATGTAAAAATAGTTCTCGATATAACAGAAAGTATTAGAAAAAGGGTCAGAAATGCTGAACTTCCACCAGGCTTTTCAAAACGTGAACTCATTTTAAAACTACTTTATGACGAATTAATAAGAATACTAGGCGGGGAAAGCAGATATATTTTAGATATACCTAGAAGAAAAGGATATATAATAATGTTAATTGGAATCCAGGGTTCTGGGAAAACTACTACTGTAGCTAAATTAGCATATTTTCTTACTCAAAAAGGTTATAAGGTAGGTGTAATATGCGCTGATAACTATAGACCAGGAGCCTATGCCCAACTAGCCCAACTACTAGAAAAAACTAATATTCCAGTCTACTGGAAAGATAAAAGTCTTCCACTCGACATAGTTAGATATGGAATAAAAGTTTTTTCAGATATGGATGTAATAATCATAGATACTGCCGGTCGGCATAAAGATGAAGAAAAATTAATTGAAGAAATGAAAAACTTGTGGCTTAATATTAAGCCAAATAAAGTTATTTTGGTTTTAGATTCTACTATAGGCAAAGCTGCGGGAACCCAGGCTGAATTTTTTAACAAGGTATCTCCGATTGGATCCATTATTTTAACTAAAATGGATGGCGCCGCAAAAGGTGGCGGAGCCTTAGCTGCAGTTGTGGCTACTGGAGCAAAAATCGAGTTTATTGGTACTGGTGAAAAAATAGAAGATTTAGAAATATTTGACCCTCCAAGGTTTGTAAATAGATTGCTTGGTATGGGCGATATATCCTCCTTAATTGAAAGATTCAAAAGATATGAAATGCTCAAATCTAAAAGAATACAAAGCTTTATGAGTGGAAAAATAACTTTACTGGACCTTAGAGAACAACTAGAATCTATTAGGAAAATGGGTTCATTTAAAAAGATAATCGATCTTCTACCTATCCCAATTTCTTCCTCTCCATTAATGGAAAAAATTAGTGAGGAAAAGACTAAAAAATGGTTGGCGGCCATGAATTCAATGACTATGCAGGAATTAATTAATCCATCTATAATCGATAGCTCTAGAATTAAGAGAATAGCAAGAGGCTCTGGAACTACTTCCAGAGATGTAAAAGACTTATTAAAAAGCTATCGTCTAATGAAAAAATACCTTAAATCTATTTCAAAGAAAAGAAATAAGAGAATACTCTGGAAGATATGAGAACCTTTTTTATATTAGTAGATAGCTATATAAACCTTATATCAAAAATACATTACCCATATCTTTGCAGAAGTATCTCAGCCGTTTTTTTAATATCTCATGGGATTCGCAGAGATTCTTCTCTACATATATATTTTATAAAAGAAAAAATCTGTTTATGCTTCTTTGGCGATAAAGTAAGACAAATTAGGCCGGATGAAGCCTCAACTCTCGGACTCTTAAAAAAAGCCTACCGCATAATATCTTCTTCTAAGAACTTTAAATTAAAAAATATACACTCCGGCATTTTCTTGAAGAAAATAGATTTGGCAACTCATTTGAAAAAATATGGGAATAATATATTTATCGAAGATAAAAATGGTAGAGATATAATTGATATAAGTATCTCTCCAAAATCTATATTTATTCTAAATCTTAACATTATGCCACAAGTATATAAGAAAATTATTAATTATATAGGGAAAAATATAATTAAACGAATACGCATAAGTAGATGTATAAGCTCCATTGACCAATTAATTGTATTAATTAATAATAATTTAGATAGGAAAGACTTCCATGATGGATAAAGTTATTGGTATATTATCTAAATATAACTTATGCGATTCATGCTTAGGAAGACAGTTCGCGACAATCGAAATTGATCTGACAAATAGAGAAAAAGGACATATTTTAAAGGCCGCTACATTAATGATCATATACGAAGAAATAGTTAAAGGTGATAAAGAGAAAACCAGTATATTAAAGAATATAGTCGCTACAGGATTTAAGGAAGCTGGAGTATTATATGAAAAAATATGTGAAAAGAAAAAATTAGAGAAAAGAGAATGTTTTATATGCAAGGGAATAATGGAAAAATGCGAAGACCTTATATCAGACATATTATATTTAGAAAAAATCTATGACTTCGATAACTTTCTAATAGGCAATAAAGTTCCAGAGGACATTCTCTACAAAGAAGACTTGATTAGAGTAGAATTTAAATTAAAGTATGGAGAATCTATTAAGAGGGAATTAAATAGAACCTTCAGAAGAATTCTTCAGAACAAATTTGGGAAAGAATATAATTCCAGTAACCCAGATATAGTAATTATTGTAAACTGGATTAAAGGAGGATATGAAATACAGGTCTCTCCTCTATATATTTATGGTAAATATCGAAAATATGTGAGAGGCCTACCTCAAACAAAGTGGTTTAGAAAGAGTAATCTATCAACATATAAAAGATCTATCGAAGAAATTATTGGAAAATATTTTTTAAAAATTACAGATGGTGTATCCTACAAATTTCATGGAGGGGGAAGAGAAGATGTAGATGTAAGGACCCTGGGAAATGGTAGACCATTTATATTAGAAATAATGTATCCTAGAAAAAGACACCTTGATTTAAAGAGTATAGAAAAGAGGATTAACAAATATGCAAATGGATTAATAGAAGTATTTGATCTAAAATATTCTAGTAAGTTAATGGTTCAACGTATTAAAAAAATGGCTGAAATAAGCATAAAAACTTATCATGCTATAATTGATATAGAAGGTACGGTCTCTGACGAGGATATTTCAAAGATAGAAAAAACGTTTCGTAATATTATGATAGAACAATGGACACCATTAAGAGTTATTAAGAGAAGAGGTAACAAGCTTAGGAAAAAACAAGTATATAATATTAAGGCCAAAAAAATCTCGGAGTCTAAGCTGGATTTGCTTATAAAATGTCAAGGAGGATTATATGTAAAGGAACTAATTCATGGAGATAATGATAGAACTAAGCCCAACATTTCTAGTGTAATCGGAAAAAAAGTTGTTAGAATAGAATTAGATGTTGTAAATATTGAAGAAATTTAAAACGAATATTAATATTCATTTAGAAACAGAGAGAGATAAAGGTTTGAAATGGAAAGGTGTTGTTATAATCTTCTTTTCTTTTCTTCCTATTTTTATGCCAATAACATAAGATCTGCCTCTTTTCTCCAGTATAACTCCAACTTTTCCCTGATATCTTCTATGAGGAGCATGAGATATATCATTGGGATTTATATCTATTGCTACTCTATCTCCAATCTTATAATTATAGAGTAACCTACTTAACCCTATCTTACCTCTTTCTCTAAGCTTTTTTCTAAAAAGCTTTCTTCCTCTATTTCTATACCCCTTTGAATGCCTCATTTTTCTCCCCTATTTTTTGCATAAGAATGTTAGACAGAGACAAAGCTTTTCCAATTATATGGACTATATTTTCTTTAATTGGATAGTTTACTTCAACTGAGAGTCCATATCCCTCATTATATGCCTTACTAATTAACATTTCTATATTTTCCTTTAAAGGATAACCAATATTTATTGATAAAGATAACGCTTGGTTAAACGCATCAACTATTTTATCTCTCTCCTTATCTAAATCTATTAATAAATCCTCTGCAGTTAATATTGTATTATCTATATAAGCAGCTTTTATATTAACTCCTACCAGTATAGGTTTTATATCTAATCTCTTTAATAGTTCAGCAACTTCCGGAGTAATGGTTTCACCTTTCCTTAAAATCATAGTATCCTTTGTAACCCATATACTTCCTTCCTTTATCGAAGTAGGTATTTTTAATTTACTAAATAAACTTAATATGGGTCCAGGAGCAAAATTGGTGTTACCGGCCGGAATAATTATATCATTAGGAACAATATCCCCGGGTCTAGCATCTCTAGGAATTTTATTCTTATCTAAAAATATTTTTATTGAAAATGGGTTCTCTGAAGTGAATATTAATGCATTTTGTCCAGTTAAGTATTTTGATAACTGTATGATGTTTTTTCTCTTATCACTAATTTTCTCTATAGCTTTTTTTACAAGAGTATTTTTAACGACTTTTAATACAGCACTTCTATCTCTAAGCCTAAATCTTATTTCTTGTAATACTCTTGCCTCGACACCAGTTATAGATGCTATAATTATACATGGATACTTCTCTAAAAACTTTATAAGTTCTTCGACAATTTTCATTTTACGTTGAAGAGATTTAGATATAGATTTCATTTCTTTTCACCTATGTTTATTCTAATCGGGGGTCCCATAGTTAGTTTTATATACATTTTCTCATAATTTTGAGGAAATTTTATTTTATTTCCAAGAGCTTCCACTATTGTCTCTATATTTTCTACAATTTCTTTATCACTCTGTTGTTCATCACCTACCCTACACATTAATTGTGGTTGATTTCTAATCCTTACCCTAATAGATTTCCTTAAACGTTCTATAATCCCAGATATATCTGATCCTAAAGTTATAGGTATCGGCATTTTCCCCTTAGGTCCTAAATATCTACCTAAAATTCTACCTATTAGCGGCATTAAATCTGTTTGAGCTAGAAAGAAATCATATTCTTTAGAAATCTTTTTAGCCTTCTTCCTATTAGCAGCAAGCTCCTCTAACTCCTCTTTACCTATAACCAGGTCTACTCCTATCTTCTTAGCTTTTAATGCTAAATCTCCTGAAGCAATTACACATATTTTGTTTCTTCTATTCTTAGGTGGATTTGGCAGTGCTATCGTCATATTTATCCTATTTTCTGGACTCTTGAAATCAATATCTCTGATTTTCGCTATAAATTCTATAGATTGAAGAAAACCCCTCTTTTTCGACCTTCTTTTAGCCTCCTCTACTGCTTTCTTAAAAACATTACTTGGAAAACTCATTTTGTTTCACCATATTTTCTAAAAATTTCATCATATAAGCCGTCATCTATCTCCTTTATGATCTCCTTAGGATTTTTTCCGTTCACATTCACCCCCATACTTAGACATGTACCCAATACTTGTTTTACCTTATTTTTAAGATTCTTAGATTTTAAAGCATCACCCTTCATAAGAGCAATTTTTATAATAGTTTCTAGTTCTAAGCTTCCTATAACTTCTTTTCCTGCCTGACTACCCCCCTTTTCCCTCTTTAACTCCTTTATTATTAATGCTGCTGTAGTAGGAATGCCTACTTCTACTCTAAATGTCTTTTTCTCAACATTTACATAAACCTTTACAGGTACTCTCATTCCCATAAAATCTTTTGTTTTCTCATTTATCTCTTTTACAACCGCCATTACATTTAATCCTAGCGGACCCAAAGCTGGTCCTATAGGCGGGCCTGCTGTAGCCTTCCCTCCTTCAACTAAGAATTGGAGCATTTTCTCATTAGCAGACATTATAATCACTCAATACCATAATAGATTTACAATACCTTAGAGTAAAATATGTTTTTAAATTTTTCTACAAAATACTGTTAAAATCATTATATGAAGATAAACCTTATAAGTATAATCTAAAATTATATATTGGGCCCGTGGCTTAGCCTGGTTGGAGCATCCGGCTGATAACCGGAAGGTCGAGGGTTCAAATCCCTCCGGGCCCATTATATTAGGTTAATCTCAGTAGAGACATTATATAAGATTATAGTAGGAAAAATAAGTACAATGTTGCTTATCTTATTGGATGTCTCCAAAAATATCCGCATTCAAGACAATGTATTACTAAATGTTTCTCTCTTTTTGATCTTATTCTTATCTTACAATTTACATTAGGAATTAGTATTGAATTACATTTTTTACAAATTCTTAACCTATACTTTTTTTTAAGGCGAACGTTAGTATGCCTAGCTATTTTTAATATCAGGGCTATATACATTCTAGATAGATCTTTATCTTGAAAATATTCTTTTTCTGCTTTCTTAAACAATATATTTATCCTTTGTCTTGCAATATCCTTTTCTATCAACTTTTTTTTAAATATCATCTCAACAAACCTTTTTATTTTGTATGAAATTATGATAATCAATGATAAATTTATTTATTGTCGAAAGCGGATTAGAACTTATTCCTAGAAAAATATGGAAACATCCTACTATAATAAGGTATTGTAAAAAGAGAAAAAAACCTCCCAATAAAATTCTATTAGATATATCTTTTCACTATGATGCTATGCAAAAACTTAAGGACTGGTATAAACGAGGCAGACCAGATATAGTCCATATATGTTTACTTGAAGCTTTAAGCTCTCCGCTGAATCTTAACGGATTTTTAAGAACATTTATTCATACGTTTGATGAAAAAATTATTTTCATTGATCCTAAGATTAGACTTCCTAGAAATTATAATAGATTTACTGGTTTAATGGCACAGCTATTACATGATGGAAAAATACCCCCTGGGAATAAGGAAAAATTGATGTGGATCGAAAAAATAGACCTTGATGATTTATTCAGGAAATATAGACCCACTTATACAATTGTTTTTGATGAAAACGGTATATATAAAAATATATTTAACTTCGTATCTAATTTATCAGCAGAGAAAATCGAAAATATGTTTTTAATTATAGGCGGCTTTCAAAGAGGAAAATTGAGTAGAAAATTTCATGAAAAAGCTGATGAAATAATATCTATATATAAGCATTCATTGGATGCATGGATAGTTGTTTCAAGAATTCTCTGCGCCCTTGAAATAAGACTAAACATATATTAATTAGCAGTAAGAATTTATCCCTGCAAGAAAGTTTATATACCCTCCTATAGTTAAAATATTAGTCTGACTAGTATAAACATTTAATAGCCTGGTGTAAAGATGATAGTACCAAAGGTCATTAGGACATACTGTAAGAGATGTAAACAATATACTGAACATACTGTTTCCTTATATAAACCGGGTAAAAGAAGATCTCTTGCAGAAGGAGAGAGAAGATATAAAAGTAAAAAGAAGGGATATGGATCTAAAAGAAAACCAGAACAAAAGAGGACGGCAAAGATAACGAAAAAACAAGTACTAAGATTAAAATGCCGTAAATGTGGTTATATAAAAATGCGTAAAGGTATTAGGCTAAGAAAAATAGAAATAAAAGAGAGATGATGATATTATGAGAAAAAGAAAAGTCATTATTCCAAGACCTAGAAGTAAATTTATACTTGTGCGTTGTCCAAGCTGTGAGAATGAACAAGTTATTTTCAATTATGCAACAAGTGTTGTTAGATGTCTTGTATGCGATGAAATATTAGCAAAACCTACTGGTGGAAAAGCCGAAATAATAGCAAAAAAATTAAAAGAACTTGAATAATTGTGTGAATGATATGATAAAAAAATATCCAAGGTATAATGAGTTAGTTATAGGTAGAGTGAAGGAAATATTTGAACACGGTGCATTTATTGTTTTAGAAGAATATCCGGGTCTTGAAGCTTACTGTCCATTAAGAGAAGTATCGAGATCATGGTTTAAAGGGATAAGAGAAGTATTAAAGGAAGGGCAAAAAAGAGTATTTAAGGTTATTAGAATAGATAGAAAAAAGGGACATGTAGATGTTTCACTTAAAAGAGTAAGTGAGGGAGAAAGGAAGTCCAAAATAAGAGAATGGAAAAGAAGTCAGAGAGCAAAAAGATTTTTTGAATTCGTAGCAAAAGAATCTCATATATCTTTAAACAAGCTTTTATATGAAGTTTATCCAGCACTTGAGAACTACTATGGTGAAGCTTACACAGGTATAGAAAAAGCAGTAAAATATGGTACTAAAGCTTTACTAAAAGCTGGCGTTTCTCCTAGTATAGCAGAAATAATTACAAAATATGCCAAAGAGTATATAGAAGTCCCTCAGGCAAAAATTAGTGGAATATTCATTATTAGTTGTTTTAAGTCTAATGGAGTAGATATAATAAAAAA
This sequence comes from uncultured Thermoproteales archaeon, assembly GCA_964550975.1. Lineage (GTDB taxonomy): Archaea > Thermoproteota > Thermoprotei > Thermofilales > B9-G17 > CAZKAY01. Next base: position 11,360 of record CAZKAY010000021.1, read on the forward strand.
CTCCTTGCTTCAAGGGTTAAGTTTAAATTCAAAATATCCTGATGTTTCTATAAAAATATATACTCAAGGAGCACCTAGATACAAAGTAGATTTAATAGCGCCAGAGTATAAGATCGCTGAAAGAGTTCTTGAAGAAGTAGTCAGCAAGGTAATCACTTATGCAAGAAAAAATGATTGTAACATAAGATTTGAGAGGATAAAAACCTCCTAATGTAGATGACCTATATGGGAAAAAGGGGGTATCTTAGAAAATGTGAAAAATGTAATAGATATACATTACGTAATATATGCCCGATATGCGAAGGACGAGTTAAAAGTCCGCATCCGGCACGATTTTCCTTAGAAGACCGATTCGGTAAATATAGAAGACGCTTATTAATCGAGAAAGATCCCTAAAATTAAAATATTTGCTTAGCAATATATTGTTTGCAGGCATCGATCTCTTATACTATATCAAGAATTTCTACGTTAAATACATGATTTTCTATAACATATATTCCTATATAAAATGGCAGTGTATGTATTTTATTTGAAATATTTAGCTTATAGTCCAGTAAATATGAGGGAGGATTTTCCCAATGCAGTTTAATATATTCAGGCTTGTTAAATACAATAGCTTTTTTTAGAGAAAAAAGTTCTAAATCTTGATAACTCATTTGAATAACTCTGAAACCGGTTTTACCATGAAGGGAGTTAATTACTCTTATAAGTCTTCTTATATCAATCGTCACTCTTTCATCAATTGGAATATTATTTTTGCTGATTGCATAATTAAGAATCCGCTTTAAATCCTCCTCGTTGAATGATAAAGGTAACTTCCATGTTAGAGTCCTTTCAAAATTTCGCAACATTTTTTCTTTATTGTTTTTTAAAAACTCTAACGATTTTTTAGATATTCCTATTTCCTTCTTTAAAAAATCAATATTTTGTGTAAGGAATAATTCATATAGAGTTTTGGCTAACTTACTATACCATCCATTCATATCTACTGAAAGATTAAAAACCCCCTGAGCTTTTATTCTATCCAATATATATTGTATTAATCCCTCCCCCTTCACAAAATTCACGATCTCTCTTCGTCCTCTTTGATCCAACTCCATTATATCATTAGAAATGATATGTACATGGAATCCCCTATGTCCAGAAAAAACGATCTTCATTTCATTTAGGGAAAAACCAAAAATATCTATAAGTAAGTCTATTAATTTTAATGTATAATTTTTTGCTATCTCGATACATTTTTCACATACCCATGTCTCCTTCTTTATCCTTTCACTTCCACATTTAGGACACTTAACTGGTATCATGCCATTACCTTTAAATCCACAGTTGAGACAAAACCATCTATCATGCATATTTTTACATGAAGTAGGAATATGATCAATATCTATATCAAAAACTAAATTAGCTCCTAACCATCCCTTTTCACCCATAACAGGTATTTCGGGATTAGCATAGTATGCTGTGGAAAAATAGGCGTGCTTAGGATACTTCTCTTTAAAGAAATGAAAAATATCTTCTTTTCTCTTAAAACTGATATGTCTAAACATCTGCTCTTCCTTATCAAATAAGATAAAACCGAACTCTCTTTTATCGAATTGGTCTGGTATCTGAATTTTAAGTGCATTCCATCTATAATATTGTTTAAACAGATTTTTTACTAATTCCTTTCCTTGCAACATGTTTTTTCAAACCATATCTATAATAGTATTGAAGAGGATGCTTTATATTTCTGCAAAGGCTGTTTTCCTTACACATATTTAATACTCTCATATTATTACAATTAAATGTAACATATTTGGTTCGAGACCCCCTTAAACCAGCCAAATGTTCTACCTGATATCTAGTTATCTCCTCATTATAATCAGGCATATATCTGAATAAATTGATAACATAATCTACACTTTTTCCTATTGAAAGTAGAAAAGTAGCCACTGCAAATCTTTCTGAATGAGATAAATTTTTTCCAGCTTTTACTTTATCTATTAGAAATGCGATACATGGAGGGAAAATAGTAGATAAATCTTTATCTGAAATAGAAAATGTGGGATAATATTTTTCCCTATATTTTTTCCAGGTATTCCTTATCTCGTTAAGAACATAATTAATTTGAGCAAAACTCTCCTCTATATCATTTTCTACGTCCATATTTTCTACTTTCTTGACAATCCACACTTTTATAGCTTCCTCCACAAGTCTAGCCATTTCATTTTTAGATATATATACCATTCCATGAGAAATTTTCCTGTTCACTAGACTCCACGCTCCATGAATTTCCGGAAGATTTTTTAAATAATCTTTAAAATGAATCATAAAAACATATGGTCCGTTATTTATGAGCTTTACTCTTAAATTAAATGTATTTAATGCTATGTAAAGAATTTTCTCACTAGTTTCCTCTTTAAGTAAATTTCCGGCTCTTTTTGACTCTGCTATAGAATATATATGTAATAAAAACTGATCATTAAGAATTTTAATTAACAGTAACGAAGTTGGAAAAGATAAGATTTCTATATCTGGCTCATTAAGTTTTACATCTATATTTCTTCGCTCTATAGCAAATATTATTCGCTTTGAAGCACGTCTAAGAATCTTTCTACCATATTCGCCTTTTAGATCATTTATTTCGAACCCTAGTTCTCGTATATAGTTAATAGTATCTATTGAAAACGGATATTTGGCTTTATCTTCTATTGTAAAAAACACATTCTTTACGAACATCATGCTTCTACTCTTGGAGCTAGATAATAGGATAATTTTCCACCACTTGTAATATTGAACGTCAGAGCAATTGGTCGATTGGATGAAAATTCTATTTGAACTATGTCTGACAAAGATACTGATTTTTTAAGCATATCCGATAAGTAACTTAAACTATAGGTGGCCTCAGCCTCCTCTTCTATTACACAGTCGATTAAAGCTCCTGACTCAAGCGTAAATTTTACTTCTACTTCTCCTCTATCACTAGCTGCCCTAAGTGTAAGACTCTCGTCTTTGGCAACGAATTTAACACTATCACTTACTAATGCAACGTCCTTTATGGAGTCCCTAAAAGTATCACTTAACATTTTAGCTTTAACAGAAAATGAAAGATTTATAGAAGATAATTCTTGAGAAACTATATCTAAAAGTGGTAGATAAAATGTTCTCTCCGCCTTTCCAAGTAATTTTATCTTTAATCTGCCCTCAGATACTTCTACTAAAACCTTCTCATCGGCTTTTCCACGCTTAAGTATTTTATTCAAATCCTCGAAATTAACACCTACATCGACCTCCTTATCACATTCAAATTCTTCGAATGCTGATGCAGGAATAGACAAATCCACCATTGCAACTCTAGAAGGATCTAACGCTCTTAACTGTAATCCCTGAGGACTAATCTTAAAGCTAGCCTCATCAACTAGGACCGCTAAACTTTCTACAATATAGCTCCATTCTCTAGCATCTGGAAAAACAAACCTAACCATATTTTCACCAATATGAATTTATCTTATTCCTTAATTATAAAAATATTGTATAAATTGTTAAGCCGGAATCAACTTTCTAAGCATTGGATAATACTCTAATGCTTGCTCTCTAACTAAAATTGATTGATACTGTACTAGAATACCCACTAGTAACAATATTCCGATACCCCCACCTAATATACCTAATATATCACTTGTGATAGCTATAATTGCTACTAATAATCCACTTAGTATCGTAAGTGTTGGGATATATCTATTGAGTAGACTTGCTATTACTTTAGGAGATTTTCTAAATCCGGGAATCTGCATGTCGGATTGAACTAATTGCCGTGCTTGAGATTGTGCATCAATTCCGGAAGTTTCCACCCATGCTATAGAAAATATTATAGCAAATACTATGAAAAATATAGAATATATGATAACTTGATATGGATCATTGAATAGAGATTGAATTCCTCTCGGTGGCGATAAATAATATACTAGTGATGGAGGAAGAGGCTGATACCCCCTATCTGTAACATTATATTTTATGATGTAGTTAAGTATTTCATTTTCATTATCTCTATTAAAATTATTCCAGGCTAACTGTGCAAAAATATGTAGATCTGCAAGTAAGGCAGACATCAATATTATTGGAATATTTGATACATATAGAAATTTTAGAGGTATTTTACTCTTAAATCCACCATATCTTCCCAAAGAGATAGGAATCTCTATTTGAGTATTTTCTAAATAGATTAATAGGAAAAAGAGTAAAAGCATTAACACTAACCCAAGTACACTTGGCCATCCAGATGGCCTTATAATTGCTTCTCTAACTAGATCCCATTTACCGCTTACAGTTGCATTGTATATTGCGCCAGCAAGCGCCGGTATTACACCATAGTATAAACCGTCATTCATGAGTATGGGTGACAACATTCCCCAAAAAATTCTTTGAGAAACATTTGCAGCTATAAAGAGGCTTACACCGCTTCCTAAACCATATCCCTTTTGAATAAGTTCATCCATTAACATTAATAATATAGATGCAAAAACTAGTTGTATAAAGACTATCATAGATGTAAATATCGTAAGTCTGCCATATGCTCCTCCGATAATGTAAGCTGCTGCTTCAATAAAAGTAAATATAATTGCGAATAATTTTTCTAATCCAGTAAATAGAGCTCTACCCCTTGATGTAGATAGATCTAAGTTTATTATTTTTCCACCGACTAAGAGTTGCCATATCATACCGCTTGTTACTATAGGTCCAATACCGAGTTCAAGTAAAGTTCCTCTACTGGAAGCCAGAACTACTTGTAGGAAAAAAAGTGTTTCCAGAGGCTTAGCTGACCATGGTATTCCATATAATGGTATTTGAGCCATAACGAAGTACAGTATAAGCACTACTCCAGTCCATATAAATCTTTCTCTTAAGCTCTTTCTTCTTAATGGTTTAGGTATCTCAGGTAATAATCTTAATACTGGCTCGATGTAATCTGTAAATCCCATTTTACCCACCTGTTAAAATAACTTTACCACCTAATCCTATTATTTTGTTCATAGCTTTTTTAGATGCTGCCCTTACCTTTATAACTACATTTTTAAAGGTTATATTTCCTTTGCCTAACAATTTATCATATCCAGCCTTATCTAGGTCAATAGTTATATTTCCTTTATCATCCTTTGAAATACAACCCTTACTATAAAGCTCCTCCACCTTTTCCATAATCTCAGACAGATTTATTATCTTATACTTTTTTAATAATGATTGTGGACGCTTGAATCCGTATTTACCAAAGTGGTATGGATCCCTTTTTACTACATATGTCCAAAAATGTTTATGAAACCCGGCGAACCCTCTTCCACCTTTGCTGCCGTGTTTTCTATGCTGACCTACACGCCCCCATCCATGTGTCCTATATCCTCTATAACTTCGAGATTTTCTCTCTCTTCGAACAACCATGTGAAATCCCATTATAATAACTGCAAACATAAATATACATCACTATTTAAAAATATTGTGCTCAATTAAAGTAAACGGATTTTAACAAATATCTTGGCTCTTAATATTTTAAAACTAAAATTTAGTAAGGTATAAATAAGAAAGAAAATATAGTTATTTCTGAATTTAGAATGTAAACATCTGTTGATGAGACCATGTTTAGAAGAGAGTTTGGTTACGACAGAGCAATAACCATCTTCAGCCCTGATGGGCGACTTTTCCAAGTAGAATATGCCAGAGAATCTATTAGGAAAGGATGGACTACATTAGGTATAAGAGCAAAGGATGGAGTCGTACTTGTAAGCGAGAGAAGAAAGGTATCTAATTTAATGAAAACCACTGTAAAAATTCTTAACATCGATGAACATATAGGACTAACTTTTGCAGGACTACCAGGTGATGCCAGAATTTTAATAGATAAAGCTAGAATTTATGCTCAGAGCTATAGGATAATATATGATGAACCAATTCCAGTAGAATACTTAGCAAGAAAAATTTGTGATATAAAGCAGGCTCACACTCAATATGGTGGTGTGCGCCCCTTTGGTGTAGCATTTTTATTTGCTGGGGTTGATTTCAATGGTCCTCAATTAATAGGAACAGAACCTGGAGGTAGCTATTTTATATATTATGCTCATGCCATAGGTAGCGGAGCTTCAACGGTTATAGATTTTTTAGAAAAAAATTATAGTAAAGATATAGATTTAGAAAGCGCCATAATTCTTGGATTAAAAGCATTAAATTTAGCTGTAGAAGGAGGTATTACAAGTGATAATATTGAAATAGGTTATGTAGATGTAAAGAAAAAAATTTTTAGAAAAATCTCCAGAGACGAGATAAAAAAGTATGTTGAAAAACTCCGGGGATAGTTTTGGTACGCGAAAAAAGGGAAATTATTGCACGCTTAACAGTAAAAAATAAAAATTTCGAAATTCTTGTTTATGACGATAAAGTGTGGAAATATAAAGAAGGAAGAATAAATGATATTAGAGAAGTATTAGTAGGCGACATAGTTTATACAAATTTAAGAAAAGGTGAAAAGGCTTCTCAAGAAGAATTAAGAAAAAATTTCGGTACTACCGATATATATACAATAGCGGATGAAATTCTTAAAAGAGGAGAAATACAAATAACCAGTGAACAGAGAAAAAAAATGATAGAAGAAAAGAAAAAGAGAATAATAGATTTTATCTCAAAAAACTGTATAGACCCTAGAACCAAGCTTCCACACCCTCCTCTTAGAATAGAATTAGCTTTAAAACAAGCAAAAATAGGTATTGACCCCTTCAAGCCTATAGAACAACAGATAAACTCTATAATAAAGGAACTTCAAAAGATCCTCCCGTTAAAAATATCAAAAATAATAATGGGAATAGTAATACCACCACAATATGTGGGGAAAGCCTATTCATACATATATAGTTCAGGAAAAATTTTAAGAAGTAATTATTTATCTGATGGAAGTTGGAGCATTGAATTAGAACTTCCCGCCGGGTTACAAGGAAAAGTTATTGAGGATTTAAATAAACTTACAAAGGGAAATGTAAGAATTAGAAGAGTGGGATGAAATATGGTTATCTTTAAAAAAAATGGTAGTTTAGTATATCCATGCAGCCTTTTAGCCGAGGGTAATTATAAAACAGGTATAGGCGTCTATCGTGAAAATAACAGATTTTTTTCTTCGTTTCTAGGGTACTTTAAAAAGGATTATAATAACACTTTAAACGTAGTACCAATAAAATCAGTGTATGTCCCTGTTGTAGGAGATATAGTTATAGGTAAGATAATTGAAATAGGAATTAGTAGTTGGACGGTAGATATAAATTCTCCTTATAATGGTATCCTTCAGCTTTCGGAAACTATATCTCGACCAATAGATTTGGTCAAGACAGATTTAAGAGAGATACTTAATATAGGAGATATAATCATTGCTAAAGTAATCGTATTTGATTTAACTCGAGATCCATTGCTTACTATAAAAGAATCAAGATTAGGTAGAGTAAGAGAAGGCTATATGCTTGAACTATCTAAAGAAGAAAAATTATCTGAGAGAAAAATTAAAGACATAGAGGAAAAATTTAAATGTAATATTGTCGTTGGTAAAAATAAACGATTATTAATTATTCCAAAGAAAAATGAAAAAGCTTTAAGCGCAATAGAATATATCATAAAAAATATCGAAAGAGGTAGGTTTAAGTGAAATTTATAGATGAAAATGGATTTAGAAAAGATGGAAGAAAATGTGACGAGTTACGCCCTACTAGGATTTCAGCTGGGGTTCTGCCTAATGCAGATGGTTCAGCACTTATAGAACAAGGAGGTAATCGAATAATTGTAGCTGTATATGGACCTAGAGAAATACACCCAAGACATCTAGCTAGGCCGGATAGAGCTTTGTTAAGATGTCGTTATCATATGGCACCATTTTCCGTACCTGAGAGAAAATCACCTGCTCCAAGTAGAAGAGAAATAGAATTATCAAAAGTTATAAGAGAAGCATTAGAACCAGCTATTTTCTTAGAAGAATATCCTAGGACAACTATAGACATATTCATTGAGGTATTACAGGCAGATGGCGGTACTCGTGTTGCATCCATCACGGCCGCATCTGTAGCGCTTGCAGAAGCCGGTATACCGATGAAAGATCTAGTTACAGCAGTCGCTATAGGTAAGATTGATGGTACTATCGTATTAGATTTAAATCATGAAGAGGATCAGTACGGAGGAGGCGACATGCCTATAGCTATGATGCCTATTCTTAATAAAATAACTTTAATTCAAGCGGATGGATTATTTACATATGATGAAATTAAGTATGGATTAGAGCTAGCTAAAAAGGGTATAGATAAACTCTATAAAATTCAAAGAGAAGCCTTAAGAAAAATTGTAGAGGTGACTAAATGAAAACGCATAGTATAATACCTTTGCTTAGAAAAAAGACTCTTCTTACATTACTTAACAAAGGAGAAAGAAAGGATGGAAGAACTTTCAATATGTATAGAAAGATAGAGATACAAACTAATATCATAAAGAGCGCAGAAGGATCTGCTCAAGTAAGAATTGGAAATACAATTGTTTTGACAGGCGTAAAGTTAAATCTAGGTCAACCCTATCCAGATGCACCTGATCAGGGAGTACAGATAGTAAATGCAGAACTTATACCTTTAGCATCCCCTTCCTTTGAACCGGGCCCTCCTGATGAGGATGATATAGAGTTATCAAGAGTCGTAGACAGAGTATTAAGAAGCTCAGAGACCATAGATTTAAATAAGCTCTCAATAATAAGAGGGAAGAAAACATGGATAGTATATATCGATATATATATTCTTAATCATGATGGAAATTTATTTGATGCATCTGTAATAGCAAGTATTGCCGCATTATTAACCACTAAGATTCCGAAAATTGAAATAGTAAATGAAAATAAAATTAAGATAACGGAGGAAAAAGTAGATCTTCCTATTAGAAATTTACCCGTAAGTGTAACTTTTTCTAAGATAGGAAATCATATAATTGTAGATCCCTGTTACGAAGAAGAACTTCTTAGCGATGCAATGATTACTGTAGGAATAGATAGCAAAAACAATATATGTACCTTACAGAAAATTAAAGAAGGATGCTTTAAGCCGGATGAAATACTAGATATATTGAAACGAGCTATTAATGTGGGTTCCAAGTATAGAGAAAAATACTTAAAAAAACTTTTAGAAAAGAGATGATAAAATGGGTCGTACAAAAAATGTTGGAAGTATAGGTCGGTATGGAGCACGATATGGAGCTGCTCCTAGAAAAAAGGCTCTGCTTATAGAAAAGAGAATGAAAGCTCCTCATAGATGTCCTAGATGCAGAACGCCAGGAGTTTTAAAAAGAATATCTATTGGAATATGGGCTTGTAAGAAATGTGGATATAAATTTACTGGTGGAGCTTGGATACCAAGAACCATGCTTGGAAAAACATTTGCTCCAGAAGAGTTAAAGAAAATGGGATTAAAGTAATTATGGCTATTTTAATTACAAATAGTAGACGCAGTAATCCTAGAATACGCAGTTTCACTAAAGACCTTGTTAGGTGTTTGCCCCAGGCATTTTTACTTAAACGTGGAAAACTTAGTCTTAATGAAATTAAGAAAATTGCTTCTGAAAATAACTTCCATAAAATGATTATTATATATAGAGGTTTACATGGAAATCCTGGAAAAATGCTTTTTTATAACATTCTAAATGACAGACTGAAAATAACTTTAATTTTAAAAATTTGTGGCATAAAGTTATTAAGAGAATTTAATAAGAAAGATTACGTAATGAGTGAAGCAAATACTGGTATAATTTATGTATCAGGTAATTCAAAAAGTTTAGAAATCGCATATCTATTATCCGACGCATTAGATATGAAAACAATTTATCGTATTCCCATCGAAGAAATCATGTGCTCTGTAGATACAATAATATATATTTATGAAAACAACAATATTGTTGAAATAAAATTTTTAGATGGCTATGTATTTAAGGAAAATGGCCCATTAATTAAGGTAAAATCTTTTAAATATTTTGAAAAAAGAGAAAAAAATGAAAGCTGAAATATTGCTTTATATTGATAAAAAGGAGCAAAGAGATATATACTTTAAGTGCCTAACCATAGAATACGCTACAGACCCGTTTACTCAAAGAAAAATAAAAGTTTTTAAATATGACCCAAATATAATAAAAATTTACATCAATATGTCTGACGTATCGAAATTAAGAGCAATTATAAATAGCTATATAAGGTTAATACAGGTAATATATACCATTCTTAAATTAGAATTGTAGAAAAGTTTAAAAATGGTTATGTAAGTTCTTTAATAGTTTATAATAAATTGTTGGTGAATATATGAGAAAAGGTAAGGAAAAGGGTAAATCCCATTCCACAAGACCAGTAAGAACCGGAGCTCCCCCTTGGGTAAAATATTCAGCTGAGGAAATAGAAAATTTAGTAATAAATTTGGCTAGAAAAGGTTATCCGCCATCTATAATCGGGATAATATTAAGAGATCAATACGGAATTCCATTAGTAAAGCAGGTAACTGGAGAAAAAATAACAGCTATTTTAAGAAAACACGGCCTTATCCCCGAAATCCCTGAAGACTTAAATAATTTGATTAGAAAAGCAATTAACATAAGAAAACATTTAGAAGAACATCCTAAAGATAAACATTCTAGACGAGGTCTTCAATTAATAGAATCAAAAATTAGGCGGCTGGAAAAATATTATAAAAGAAAACATCGATTGCCGCAAACATGGCATTATACACCCTCTAAAGCCAGTATCTTTACATAGCTATGTTATTTTACACTATGTCCCATATTTCTAGGTTAGATTCATTTTATAATCTACTAGAAATTGCCACTAATTTCATAAAGAATATAGTTGAAAATGATAAACAAGTACTTATAATTTCACATTATGATGCAGACGGACTTTCCTCCGCTGCAATACTACTAGATCTACTATTATCAGAAAAAATACTATTTCATTTAAAGATCGCAGAGCAAGTAGATAATAATTTGCTAACATTCTTAAAGGAAAATGAATATCAATATATCATACTATTGGATATGGGATCTAGGAGTTTAAACTTTTTATGTAATATTGGAAAAGAGATCCTAATATTAGATCATCATGAACCTTTGATTTCCGATAAAATGAGAGAAAAAGTAAATGTTTTAAATCCGCATATAGTTGGAATAAATGGGTCCTTTGAAATTAGTACTTCTGGCATCGTTTATTTTTTGGCTAAAAACTTTTTAAGAAAAAATTATGAAAAATATATCATACCAGCTATAGTGGGAGCATTAGGAGATAGACAGGATATTGGCCCTCAATTTAGATTAGTTGGATTAAATGAAAAAATAATTGAAGAAGGTGTTCGGAAAGGTATTATCGAAACAAAGATAGGTTTAAGACTATATGGGTTGAATAGAAACCCATTAGTAAAGGCACTTGCGTATACTATGGATCCATATATACCGGGATTAAGTGGAAATGAAAATGCTTGCTTTATGTTTTTTAAAAGAATAGGTATAAATCCGATAAAGAATGGTAAACTCAGATATTTCTCCTCATTGACAAATCAGGAAGTAAAAAAGTTAGCAACAGAATTAATTAAATATGCTATAAGTAAAGGTGTCTCTGTAAAAAATGCCGAAAAACTTTTCGGTGTTAATTATTATATACTATCGGAGGATAAGAACACTATGTTTCATGACGCAAGAGATTATAGTATAGTTCTTAATGCATGTGGAAGAATGGAGCGATATGATTTAGCTATACTTATTTTTAACGAAAAATGGAAAAAGAAAATAATTAATGACATACTAAATGTGGTTAAGGAATATAGGAAGCATCTTGCTCAATTTCTTGAAAAAATATATTCTGAATCTTCTAAATTTACTCGAGAAAGTAAGTACTTTACAATAATAATGTCACATGAAATAAATAGTAAAATGTGCGGCGCAATAGCCTCTATGTTAACAACATTTTTCACTAAAAAGCCCTTTATAATGGTAATGACATCACTAAATAATGGTAATATAAAAATATCTATACGAAAGACTCAGAGAAAATTTGAAAGAAATATAATAAATCTGGGAAAGATTATAGGTAAGATATCTGAAAAAATAGGAGGGTATGGAGGTGGGCATTCTAATGCTGGAGGTGCCATCATACCAAAAAATAGTATAGAAAACTTTATAAAAAAAATAGATGAAGAAATTGAAAAAACAATGAGGAATATAGGTGATTTGAATAAGGAAAATAGTTGAAATAAATATCTGGTTAGAAAAGGAGGAAGAAAAAATAATCCGTCAAGTATTAGCACCGGATAATATTTCCATGAAAGGAGTAACTATTAATATTTATGAAGTAAATAATCTTCTGAAAATAACATTACATTCAAGGTTATCTAATATCAATACACTAAAAAATACCTTTGATGATTTAATGAGATGCTTAATACTTGCTAAAAAAATTATCGAACTAGAAAAATAATTAATACTGTTAGCGAATGATTAAAACAATTTCTCTAATATTTGGCGTGCCCTCTTTAGCGTCCCAGTAACTTTAACTACGTTTATTAAAACTTTTTCCTCTTCTATAGAAAAAATAAAAAGAAGAATAATGCGAACGTATGGCACAGCTTTATGATAACATGATATTATACCTCCCTGCTTTTCTTCATTAAATTCGACTAACTCTATACCATATTTTATTTTTCCTCTTATACCATATAAGTATGATAAAATTTCCTCAAATTTTTGTAAAAAATTATGATGCGAGATCTTCTTCTTGGAAATTATTTGAAAAATTATATATCTTTTCCTAAATAGTTTAATCATAAACTTAACCCATTTTTACTCCTCTTACAATTTCATTTTCAAGCCGTTCCCTATTTTTTTCTATCAAATTGACAGGAATTTCTGAAACAACTTTATATTGTAAAGTATTTATCTCAAATAAGTATAGAAAACTGGCGAGCGTCCTTGGATCTCTCATCTCATAAATATTTCTAGCTCCACTTGACACGATTATTGGAATATCGTATCTTGATGCAATAGTTAGTGCTTTATACATTTTTTTAAATAAAATGGTTTTTTGTCTAATACTTGCTTTGATAACAGAATTTATAGATACCTCTAATATTTTCTCATTTCTTTTCATCATTTTAGCTTGCCTAGTGTCTAGAAAATCCCAAAATCTTTCAAAATTTATTATATCGATCCGACTATCTCTAGCAGCAAGTCTAGCGGTAGAGATATTTAATGGTATTACTGTTATTAACTCAACTTTTTTTCTATAAAATTCTGCCTTCCTCTTAATGTACCTCAAATTTCCTGATACAATGTCTGCTCTCATTACATAATCTATCTTATAAGCTTTTGCATACTTTTGAATTTTTGAGAAAACTATTGATGGCTGATTAAGTATGGGAAAAGCCAAAACTTTAAATTTCAAAAGCACAGCAGTTTTTAAAAAATCCTCTATATTATCTTCTCCGCCGCAGATTTTAGGGAAAACTCTGAGATCACAAAATCTTCTTCCCATAATGAAATTACCTTAATAATAGTAATTAAATATTTCTTCATTCTAGAGACCATCCAAAATATTTAGGAGGGGTTCGCTTATATTAATTTATGGCTCCAAAGTTTAAGAGAAAGTGAACCCCAATTAAGATAGTTAAATATGCTATATATCTCTATCTCTTAGGATTAAGCCTTGGAAAGATTGCTGAAAGGCTTAGAGAAAACAAAATAATATATATCACCAAAAGTTACATATCCATCTTCTTAATAATATGTGAAATAATTATTAAATGAACCACACAACCAAAAGATTGTGTGGGGATGCCCAGTCGACAAGAGATGAATGGATGAAGGCAACCCCAATCCAAGGCTACAGGGATTAACCACATACTAGTGTGAGAGGGGAAAGGCACCTCCCCAACAAAAAATAAAATATATC
>CAZKAY010000022.1:0-17970 GCA_964550975.1 uncultured Thermoproteales archaeon
GGTTTATATGATGCTTAGAGAATTGTTAAAAGATAAGATCCCAAGCAATCTATTACAATATGTTCCTAGGAGTTTTGATGTAATCGGTTCACGTGAAAAAGCTGTTGCCATTATTGAAATTCCATCTGAATTAAGCGGATATGAGAAAATTATTGCCGAAGGCATAATGATTATTCATAGAAATGTGAAGAGCGTTTTAAAAAAGGTTGGTGAAAGGAAGACTGAGTATAGGGTTAGGGAGTATGAGTTAATTTTAGGAGACCCTAATACAGAAGTTATTCATATAGAATATGGATGTAAATATTTACTTGATCCTATGAAAGTATATTTTTCTCCAAGAGAAAGTACCGAGAGGATGAGAATTGTAAAGAAGATTTATGAAAATGAGTTTATAATGCTGATGTTTGCAGGTATATGTCCATATGGTATAATGATAGCGAAACACAAGCCTGATATAAAGAAAATAGTTGCTATTGAAATAAATCCATATGCATATAACTATATGATTAAAAATATTGTTTTAAATAAAGTTCAGGATAAAATTATACCGGTTTTAGGAGATGTTAGAAATAAGGCTGAAAAATGGTATGGAATGTGTGATAGAGTAATTATGCCTCTTCCAAAGGGAGCATACTTATTTCTCGATGAGGCATTTCAATGCTTAAAGGAAGAAGGGGGTATAATACATTTCTATCACTGGGGTCATGAAGAAGATTTATTTTCAAATGCTATTAAAATTATTGAAAAATATGGTAAAAAATATGGTAGAAGGATAGAAATATTAGAGAAAAGAAAAGTTTTGCCATATGCTCCTAGAGTCTATAAAGTAAGAGTAGATTTTAAAGTTTTTTAATCAAAAATATCCTTATACATAATTATTCTAGAGGACACGAAGACTATAGTTGCGGCTGTTAAAATGGATATAAGCAATAATGAATAAGTTAGTGTCTTTCTAAATAATCTCTCAGCTTCATCTAATACTTCTATAGCTTCTTGATATTTACCTTCCTTATATAACGTTTTTGCAATCATAACTTTCTCTTTAACTTCCCATCCAATTAGATAAAATCCGAAGCTGTTAGCTCTCTCAATTCTATTGTTAAGTAGATTTATTCTATGCATAACTTTTCTATTAAACATCACATTTTTCATAATTTTTTCAATTAACTTTTCTGCACCACTAATATTTCCTCTACTAATTTCTTTAATCGCCTGACTCCATCCTCTGACCGTCTCATTATTCGCATATCCTTGAGATATAGCAGATCTAATTTCACTTAATCCCTCATATATTTTCTCAGTAGCGATAGTAATATTGTATATTCTATTCATCCTCACCTTATATATACCATATGGGTTTTGAATTACATATATCCGTAATATGAATACTCCAAGTCTACGTGGAATATAAGTTATATTGAAAAATCCCTTATTATCTGTAATAGTAGTTTTATTCAATATTTTTATCATAGTATTTTTCACAGGTGAACCATCATGGGCATATATAAGTTGTCCAGATATATATATTTCTCCACCAATATACGATATTTGTGGATAAATATTTATCTTCGCGGGAGAAATACATGTCCAAATAACATTTACATGTCTATTTCCTTCAATTATTTTAGATACGCCATATTGATCTCTAATACTTGTTATCGAAATATTCCTTATACTTGGAGATATATAGGATAGAGAGAACACTGCTGTACCATTCTCGTTAGTTAATTTAAGCTTATCATCTATAACTATCCTAGCATTTCTACATGGAGTATTGTTATGAATATAGTATACAGTTACTTTTACATTCACTATCTCGCCTATATTATTATATTTAGATACCGCCCTCATATCTACTCTAAATCCGGTCCATAGTAATGTTATATTCCTAGTTCTACTCCTAATATTATCTTTAATACAATATATCTGTAAAAAGATCTTTGAAATATTTTCTCTCCTATATGTTAGTTTTATAGAATCCATATTATGTAAAACATATTTTGTACTGTTTACAAAAATTATACAATTTTTGGCTATAGATGAATTGTGAATCCATACTGGCTTTAATGTTAACGATATATTGCTTCCAATATCAGCTATATATGATGGAGATGGAATAATTTTAATATCTATACCACTCCAACGTATCCTTAATTTAAATGGAATGCCCTTAGTTATATATCCATAACTATCTGATAATGGTATTATATTGATATGATTTAAATATTTATTAGATATGAGCTTAAAATGCACCCAGCCAGTTGAATTTATCTTACCATATATGTTAAATTCTCTAACCATTACAATGCCTCCTTTAAGATACTCGTTATTATGTGCATAAACAACTCTAGCATATACATTAATAGGAGTACCTATCAGTGTAGTATTTTTATCCGAATATGCATAAATTATTTTTAGACATGTCCATGTAATAGTAAATGTAGCATTTCTAACAGATGTAGTTAAATTATATTTCCTATCCTTTACACCATATATTGTATATACTTTAGACCCTATACTAGAAGAAGATAGGGAAAATACCGCCCATCCACTTTCATTTGTATATGCTTTTTGATTTGTATGTAACTCTCTTACAACTCCATATGCTACAGGTTGCTTATTAAACTGATATATGAGTCGAACCCATACCTTTATAGTAGTATTTACATTGGCTAGTTCAGAATACTTTACTCTATCCACAATCATTCCAGTAGTAATAACAGATATCTCCAGCTTACCCTTTAATAACCCTTCCTTAGAAGAATATAGATATACATATATTTTACCGATCATATTAAGCCTTGGAGGAGCAGTAACGTATAATGGTACAGTTACCTCACTGTTTGGATTTATTTTCAATTTTCCCCGAACTTCTCCATTAATATTTAGAGAGACATTACAATCCTCGCCTTCAACCCTAATATATACTTCACTCGTAGTGTTAAGAATATTTTTTATATTAATATTATATATTCCTGTGCCTCTTGGATCAATATATATAGCGTTTTCTCCATTGGGCATAGATATCTTCAGATTTTCAAAACTATATATAGATAAACGATATCCAACTCTCTCCTCATATTTATAGTTTGAAATAACCAATATGCATTTTTTATATCTATTGAAATTAGTGATAGTGTAGCTAAAATTATCGCTAATATTTGTGAAATCTATTCTCTTGATATCTCCATTCATATATAGAAGTATTATTCTTCCGAAAATTCCTTCACCATATGGTTTAATATTTATAGTAATGGTATTTTCAGTTGACTTAAAGACATAGTAGTCTTGTCCATAGAAATTGACTCCATCAATTTTAGTATAATTTATATGGTTTTCATCTATCTTAAACTCGGATACAAGTTTTATTGGATATAATAGTTTTCCATCACTATATCGTTCTTTAAAATAATTTGTTTCAGCAAAATCTAGGAAAATTTTATTAAACTTATCTAATCCTCCAAAACCATTAACGACTCCAGTAAAGTTTCTCATCCTTGAAAATGAGATTAAAATATTTTTAATCCTATCTACACCCAAAAACTCCCATACATACTTCCAGAATAATGTTGCACAACCATATTTATAGTTTCTAGATTCTAGGGATAGATCTGGATTCTGCATCCATTTATTGGCAAAATATATATATCTATTTGAATCCGGATACACTTCATCTTCAGCTCCAATAGCTGAGCCCTCTAAAAACCAGTCTTCTATACCAAAGTTTGTCATAGCATTATATGTTGCTTGAATACAATGGAAGAGCTCATGTGCAGCCACCGCCTTCAACTTATTCAATGAAATATCTTTGTCAAACTCTATTTTCCTTATAGTCCATTGAGGCCCGCTTCTAAAGTAAGTTAATGCGAGAGTATTGTCCTTAAAGTCAACTATATATACATGTATTTTTCCATCAGCCTCTGATGAAATCGGTTTCCTAAACCCCATTTTACTAACATATACTGATAAAGCATTTTCAAGATACTCTGCTAAATATACAACATAGTCTCTGGAAACAGTTGTTGTAGAATAATGTATTATAAAATTAGTGGTAACCAATGACCCCTCATTTCCGTCACTACCCCATATATATTCTTCATTAACGGGTCTCTGTTTAAGAGAAGGCCTACCATAATCTATATAGTAGTTATTATATATGATATAGGCTGAACAAATGAAAAAAGATACTAGTATTATAATTAGAGTTTTCTCTAAAAAATCTCTTTGCAATTTATCTACCCTATAGTCTCTATAAATTAATGATTTAGGACATATAAATTAGTAACGCGAAAAATAATGTATATTATGAGATATATTTATAAAATATCTTTAAAATATATTTTTTCTTTAATTTTCTCAATCTCTTTTAAAGCAAATCTCTTAGTTAGAATCCATGCGTAGATAAGTATAACGAAACCTACAATATACATTAATATACTCGATAAAAATATATGTGGATCATATGGTTGAAAGGCTAATATAGTTATAAACATTGAAATAATCATTATAATTATTGAAAAAGCATACAATATTGAAATTTTAAGGGAAAGAAAAGAAATTTTAAACATCTCCACTCTAGATAGACCGGGTTCCCTAGATATATCGGCTTCAACGATAAGTTTACTAACCTTTCTTTTAAGTCTAAGCGTCCTAGTCTTAATCCAAACTAATGTGAAAATTAACAATAATATTTCTACTAATAGTATTGACGAAACTTCTTTTTCAATCCCCAGAAGATTTGAGAAAAGCAATATTATTTTCCATATAAAATCTATAATTATATTTAATATGTCAATTAACCAATTATACCAGTGGCTTCCATCTTCTAACATATTTTCTATAAACCCTCCTTTTCCTTAAATATTTTCCAAACAGGTATAGAGCTTTAATAGCCATTACACCGTCCTCTGGAGAAGAATATGATGGAATAAAATGTTTATCAAATTCTTCTCTAACATAATTTGCGGCTGGAGAACCCCCTATATCTACGGAAATAACAGGCTTTCTATCAACATTATATTTCTCATTGGCTTCAACTATACTTTTAACAAACTCGTCAAGATACTTTATTCCAGGTACATGATGTAAAGCCAAAATTATGATGCTATCAATATTTCTGTCGCCCAACATTATTTTAAAAGTCTCGACATACATTTCTGTTGACGCTGAACCAGTCAAATCTATCGGATTATCTATCACAGCAAATTCTGGTAAAATTTTTTTATCCATAAGATCCTTCAATTTCTTCCTACTTTCACCGCCAATTTTTACCACATTTAGCCCATTAATTTCACATGCATCTGTAGTCATTACTCCTGCACCACCTCCATCTGTAATTATAGCTACTCTATTACCCTTGGCTGGAGGTTGATATACTAATGCTTTAGCATAAATAAAGAAATCCCTCATAGAATATGCTCTTATAACCCCACACTGTTTAAAAGCAGCCTCATATATTTCATCTTTACCAGCCATTGCGGCAGTATGAGAAACAGCTGCTCTAGCTCCAGCCCTAGTTCTACCAGATTTCAGTGCAATAATAGGCTTTTTAATTGAAACCCTTCTAGCAATTCTCATAAATTTTCTTCCATTTTCTATACCCTCAACATATATCATTATTGTACGCGTATATTCGTCTTCACCTAAATATTCCAATAGATCTGCCTCATCTACATCAATTCTATTTCCATAACTTATAAAATATCTTATACCTATCTTTTCACCCCACATATAGTCTAGCGCAGCCGTACCAAATGCTCCACTTTGAGAAATGAATGACACAAAGCCTTTGTCTGGACGAGGTGCTGCTAATCTACTTCCACCGGATTTCAGATCCTTAAATATCGGTAGGAAAAAGGTATCTATACCATTATATGGTGAAAATATTCCCAAACAGTTTGGACCAATTATTCTCACACCATATTTCTTAGCGATCTTTAAAACTCTATCCTCAAGCTCTACATTCCCTATTTCACTAAAACCTGCACTAATAATTATAGTTGCCTTAACATCCTTTTTACCACATTCCTCCATTATTTTAGGTACAGTTTTTGCTGGGACAACTATTATAGCTAAATCTATATCTCCTGAAACATTTAGTATGGATGGATATGAATGTAGACCTAATATTTTTTTAGCATATGGATTTATGGGATAAATTTCTCCCTTAAATATCTCTCTACGCTTATTTTCAACAATATTTTTTAAAATAATATATCCTGGCTTAGTTTCCTCCCGAGAAGCCCCTATTACAGCTATACTTCTAGGATTAAAGAAATACTCTATATTCTTCACTCAATCACCCTCTATATATTAAGGTAATATTTTGATAAATCACATTCCTATTATTCGGAATAACATAATATCCATCTGTAGAGTTATTTATATAGAATAGAAAAACTGTATCTGGTGCATAGGCTGGAGAAAAAATTCTTGTATAAAAAAATCCTTCTTCATTCGAGAATAAGATTGATGTCAAGTTTCTATTTGTAATAAATGGATAATATTTTGATAAATTAACCCGGATATCAGTTATATTATCTATATGCATAACTGCATAGAGCTTTATGGGAATGTTTTTCACACCCACGCCATTTTCGTCGACCACCTTACCATAAACCTCTATACACTTAACTCTATCCTTAATACCACCCACAGACATCATAATAATGTTAGAACCATTTTTAATCGAAAGAACAAGCGTGTATTCCTCATCCAAACTATTTAAATATAATAGACCAGGTAATCCAGACCCATATGTAATTTTAATAATTATAGTTTTATTTAGATTGTGAGTTTCACCGATTTCCACACCATCAACCTTAAATGGAAATCCGATAATTATGCCAACATTTTCATCGAGAAAAGCTATTCTAGATATATATTTATCCACTTGACTAAAATGTTTAAGATTATGGCAGTCAAAATCCTTAGGCAATGCAACCATACATACCTTATTCGAGGGAATATCTTTTAGAGATATATATTTATATTCCAATGAAAATTTATCCATCCCCCTTTTCGGAAAAATAAAGTTTGTAAATATATATGCACTAAAAATACTTATAGATAATATTATTGCAAATAATTTCATTCTATTCATCATCATCACATTGTATGAAGCTTTAAATCTATTAATACCTTTAAAATTTAATAAAGTTATGGATAATTTAAGATTATATATGTTGAACCTATATGATAGTAGAGTTTAGCTTTGGGTAAATATTTTCTTAAAACCTCCAGCACTTCCCTCTCATCGTCGTGAATCTCTATGAAAGAATATTTATAGAGCAATCCTCTTATAATTTCAAGCTTTACATCGAAATCTCTTCTGAAATCGTTGTCCCTTCTAAAATATATTTCATCGAAGTATATATTAAAGGATGAAAGCTGTCTAATTGTAGAATATTTTAACCTAAGAGGTCTACCAGTAAAAATAACTATTTTATAACCCTTCTCCCTAGCAATATTTAATAGAAGGATTCCTATTCTCCTCGGCTTATCATATTTTAATGCCTCTTCACTTAAAAAATACTTCCAAAAAATATCCTTTTTAGCTTCGCGTAGCGATCCATATCCACCAATTTTCTCTAAACTCCATTTATATCTAGCCTCATTATCTATGAGTACACCATCTATATCGAAGCATGAAGCCAACTCCTTCATCTCAACTCCACTAAACTATATTAGATACCAACTATAATATATACTTTAAATATCTAGCTCAAGGTATTAGCATGTTCAACGAATATTATAGAGATCTATTGGAGGATATACGTTATAGAAAAACTTTTAGCTCATCTCAAATAGTGAAAAGAGTGCTAGACGAATTTAAGGATATAGCATATAATAGTGAGGATATTAATAATATTATAAAGACATATATTTTTCTTACACCGAAAATAATTGAGTTAAGACCTACATCCGCACTTCTTGCAAATTCATTGAAAAAAATATTAAGCAGAATAGTTGAAGCTAGACAGAAACTTAGTAGAGAAGTTATTGTAAATATTATAGATAATGTTAGGAGAGAGATAGATGATAATAATCATGCAGTAGCCATAATGGCTTCTAAAAGAATAAGCAATGGAGATATTATATTAACCTTCTCCTATAGTACAGTTGTATTAGAGATGTTAAGAAACCTAGTGAAGGAGGGGAAGAAAGTAGAGGTATATATTTCTGAATCAAGACCCGAAGCAGAAGGATTATTGATGGCTGAAATGATAAGTAAATTAAATATACCTGTAACTGTATTTGTTGATTCAGCTATAAGATATTTTATGAAGGAAGTTGATAAAGTTGTTATTAGCTGTGAAGCTATAGCCTCAAATGGAGCAGTTGTAAATAAGATTGGAACGTCAGAGGTTGCCTTAGCAGCATATGAAGCTAGGGTTAGAGTATTTGTATTAGCGCAAACGTATAAATTTTCTCCGGAAACATTTTTTGGAGAACTTGTTGAGTTAATGAGCTACAATGTAAATAGTCTAGTTAATAAGGAGATTGAGGAAAAAATAGGGGTTAGAGTTAAAATGTCTTCACCAATATTCGATGTAACTCCACCAGAATATATTGATGCCATAATTACAGAGAAAGGTGTAATTGCCTCACAGGCAGTTCCATTTATATTGAGAGAAATATATAATTGGCCGCTTAAGATACAAGATACAAATTTAATTATAAAAGAGCTGGCAAGGGTGGTTAAATGAAATTTCCAGAGGAAGTTTTAAGGATAGCTAATGATATTCGTCTAATGAAAATTAGGGGTGCTGGTAGAATAGCTAGAGCTGCTGCACATGGACTTAGACTTGCCGCACAGAAATATAGAGGTAGAGATAGGGATAGCTTTATAAAATATATGAGAGAAGTATCGGAAATGATAAAGAATACTAGACCTACAGCCGTATCTCTGCCAAATGCATTAACATACATTATTTCTAGATTAATGAAAAGATATGAAGAGGGATATGGATTAATAGAATTGAAAAAAACTGTCATAGATTCAGCTGAAGAGTTTATATCATACTCTTTACATGCTATTAAAAGAATAGGGGAAATAGGGGCTGGCAGAATAGTTAATGGGGATATAATTATGACCCATTGCAATAGTTCTGCCGCAATTTCGGTAATAGTTACAGCTCATCTAAGAGGGAAAAGTATTAAAGTATACGCAACAGAAACCAGGCCTAAATATCAGGGATATATTACCTATAAAGCTCTGAGAGAAAAAGGTATAGATGTAACATTAATTCCAGACTCTGCTGCAAGATTTTTTATGAAAAAAGTTGATAAAGTCATTGTAGGCGCAGATACTGTTGCTTCAAATGGAGCAGTTGTAAATAAGATTGGTACATCTCTTATAGCTTTAGCTGCACATGAAGCTCGAGTAAACTTTTTAGTTGCTACAGAAACCTATAAGTTTAGTCCAGTTACAGTTATAGGCGAACTAGTTGAAATAGAGGAAAGATCTCCTTTAGAAATAGTTGATGAAAAGTTTTTAAAGAAGAATATGTTAATTAAAATTAGGAACCCAGCCTTCGATGTAACTCCACCAGAATATATTGATGCCATAATTACAGAGAAAGGTGTAATTCCACCACAAGCAGCAATACTTATATTAAAAGAAGACTATGGGTGGGTTATAAAAGACTATATTTTAAAAATAGTTAGTGAAGAATAATTAGAAAAGAATAGTATCTGCTAGAAGATTCGTGAAAGAAGATATCTATCCAATAAATTTTCTCTCTCCAATATATTTATCCAATCAATCTTCCCCACACTATATTCTCCACATTCATTTCTATTTAGAATATTTTCAATAATATTTACTATTTCCTCAACTCTGTAGTTAGATGTATCTACTTCACAAATAATATTTCTATCAAAAACCTTGAGACATTGAATTAAAATATAGTCTAAAATTTCACATAAAATATTTTCTCTTATCTTTTTCTCACTATACTTTCTCTCTCTAAGCCTCTTCTCTAATACTTTAGGATGAGCTCTTAAAATTATAACTCTAGAAACCATACTAGATGGAATCGAATCAACTAAGTGGCCTTCAACAATAATACTTTCATAAATATTTTTAACCTCTTTCTCTAAAACCTTCCTAATGTATCTTGGTTCAATTTCATAGGACTCAAGTTCCTTAATATACCTCTTATGTCTAATTTTCATAGCAATATCGTGAAGACTAAGCATTTTTAATCTCAATTTTTTCGCTAAAAGCCTGGCAACAGTAGTTTTCCCTACACCTGGAGTCCCAGTTATAAAAATAATATTGGCCAAGACATATCACTAAACTATACTATATATGTTTTCTCCCTCTCCCAATCCTTTACAATATCTTTTAGGATAGATGCTGTCCGATCAATATATTTTACTGGCAACTCTTTTCCAATCAATGGCTTAACTACAAGATCTGCTGTATAATAATTGTTTTTAGGCATTTTAGATATAATTAACTCATTGTTTGTTACAATACGCTTATCATCAACCTTAAATACATATTTAAATACAAATCTCTTTACTCTCCTTCCATCCGGATACTCTTCCTCCTCAAGCTCCTCAAGATCCTCAACCTTCTCTATATAGCCGAGCATTAAATCCTTTAAACGTGTATATATAAATGAAAAGAATATGGGAGCAATGGATTCTTCAACCTTAATCGGCAATCCTATAGTTTTCTCAGCATATGTCTTTAAATAAACCTCCTCCCTTCTCTCCCTCTCCTTTTCCTCAATCTTTAGTTTCTTAACCTTTGTAGGCGAGTATAGAAATGCTGCATCTAATGCAGGTTTAAATGACGCAATCATAGATACCAATATTGACAATAATATCATTATTATACTCCAATACCACTCCAGTTTAGCTCTAACTATAAGTGGCTGTACACCCAGTATAAACGATAAAGATGTAGGATGACTATATAGATAAGCCATTATTCTAAATGTTGCTAGGCCTGCAAGATATCCTATACCTCCTCCGAGTAGTCCATATATTATTGATTCTGCAAGAAATATTGTAGCTATTTGTGTAGGATTAAATCCTATAGCATTGAATATAAATATCTCCCTATGCCTCTCATGTACTATACTATACATCGATATAATTACATTTATACTTACAATTATTATTGGAACTATAAATGCTATGTTTTTCTCAAATATATTTTCAACAGTTTCTCCGAAGTAAACCACCTTTGTAGATCCATCTCTACATATCCATACATAGTATCCGCTGCCCTTTCTCTCAATATAGTTTCTGGCGATAGCTTCGGCTTTATCCATCAAGCTAAGCTTCATATAAATACTATATATATATCCAGCTTTAACATCATTATACAGGAAATTCCAATTTACGATCACAATATCACTTGAATTTGCATACATCATTTTACCATCAATAATTACATATGGTTTTAGAGGTCTACTATCTAATTCAACGATTTTATCGAAGGCATCTTCATAAAGTATACCAATAACCCTAAGATTATATGGTATACCTACTTTTCCAGGAATTCTGAATATAACTGTAACATTATCTCCGATCTTTACATTCAACTTGTCGGCCAAGCTTCTAGGAATAATTATAGACCTTTCTTCATCTATATCTTTAATATCACCCTTAATTGTCCTAGATATATCTGTAAAATAGTCTATTTTAGATGTTAAACCTATAGCAGTCTTTAATGTATCCATCCTATTATTCTTCCGTATAATTATAGACCCCTGATCTTTAGGATTTGTCATAACTACTGGAAATATTTCGGAAACATTTGGAGTCCGTTGAAGCAACCTATAATCTGAATAAAAGTTTAATGGATACACTGTATTATTAATAACTCTCTTTACAAGTAATCCATCTACATTTCTAACATTAGTTGCGGCATCAACACGTAAACCATATACTGTAGATATGGAGGCAAGTACGGTGAAGGCCCAGATAAGTGCCGATAGAGAAAATACCGTTATAAATGTTCTTGTCTTCCTAACCCTCGAATACCTTTTTGCCATTGAAAATGTTATTGCAATCAAACTTCTTCTCTGAATCTTACCTGTAACCTCAGGCTCCTTTATATGTGCTGGAATTATGAATATTAGTAGCGCTATAATAACTAGAGACCCTACAGTTGATATCAAAAGTAATGTTCTATTTATTAGAGAGAAACCAGGATATATTTGTGAAAACATTCCTATAAATATACCATATAGTATTAAATAGGTTATTAATTTCCTCCTACTTTGTTCAAAGAAATAGAAGGCAAGTGATACTGAAAATGTTGCTAAGAATATTGGTAGAAGTGATGCTCCCTCTCTAGCTACCGAGACTAAGAAATTCATGTTATTAACTACCTCCACCGTGGCAATTACATATGCTCGCTCCAGTTTATCCATAATATCCTCAATGTTTTGAGGAGATGTTGGGGGAATTAATTGTGCCTCATCGACAAGTTGTTCGGCTTTATTTAATCTTTTTTCCTCACTAACCATATAGAATCCAGTTGTTTCTAATGCTTCAAGTTTATCTCTAACATTTCTCACATCACTTCTTACAAGATCTATTGCACGTTTAACAGACTCCTGAGTTAAATCTATCGTTAATACTTGGCTTGGTGAGACCAGTCTTAATGGGTTATCGGGACTACCCCTAACGATAGATAGATCTATAGCCTTCCTCCTCCCACCTCTCTCATCAATAACTCTAGCAACTATCTTTACTATAAAATCTCTATTTAATGGTGCTAAAGCCTCTCTCTCAGTTAATAGATCTGCTGGTATCTTTCCAGCCTCCTCAGCCCTCTTTAAAACTATTATATAGTATCCAGTTACACCACTATAGTTGGATATAAGCTTAGGTTTAATACTTATTACATCTCCAGTCTCCCTCACTACTCTAGCACTACCAGCATCTAGAATACTGGACCATGAAATACCATTTGAATCGAGAATATATGTTTCAAAAGATCCCCGCCAATATCCTCCAACATATTTTATATCTCCTAAAATATGTATATATGCTGCCGGATATAGAGTGAAATTGGCATAAACCTCCGTTAAACCCATACCTATTTCCAATAAGTCGAGTTTAGCTGGAATATAATCCATCTTAGAACCATTATGGTGAATAACATATATTTTATATAAGGCACGATACTTCTCTAATGATATCGAATAATATCCATTTATATCTGTATTTACTATAGCAGCCAATCTTATATCAGTGACATCAAATACTATTATAATGGCATTTGAGAGAGGTTTACCCTCATTGTCAAAGACATATCCATGTATAGTGGTTGCTGGACTAGCCCTGAAATTACTGTATGCGTGAAAAAGCATGGCGAATAATATTAATGATAAAGCAAATTTACCGATATCTCTCTTATTAATCATACTATCATCTCCCAACATATTTACATTATTTACATTATTATATTTATTGTGCATTTAAAATAATTTGATGCATTATTTATACTTTTATTTTCAGATTTCTATTTTTTATTTTATTAATAGAAGAAAATGAAAACATTTTTAAAATATAGTCCCGTATTTTAAAAAAATTTTATTAAGAATATTTATATATCACTAGATATTTTATAATTATACTAAAATTTTATCTCTGCAGCCATGATAACTGAGGTGGGATTAGGTCGTCATCTCATAGTGGAGATGTATAATTGTCCCTGGAAGTATTTGGATAGCTTAAATTATATTCGTGAAAAAATGATTGAGGCTGCAGAGGCTTCAAATAGCATTATTCTTAACTACAATTTTCATAAGTTTAGTCCACAAGGTGTAACTGGAGTAGTGATTGTATCAGAGTCGCATTTATCAATACATACATGGCCTGAATACGGATATGCTGCCATAGATATTTTTACATGTGGAAAACATACGGATCCATGGAAGGCATTAGAAGTTCTTAAGAATGCATTAAAGCCTAAAAATATGAATGTAATTGAATTTAAACGAGGAATACTTATAAAGAAATTAATACAGGTTTAACTATACTCTCCATTTTCGTTAAATATATAGGTTTCGTTAATTCTATATTTCGATGTAAATATTAGGGATTTTATATGAGTAATGAAAGAGAGTGGAATTGGTTTGTTGAATGGCAGACACCCTATGAAGGCCATCTACACGGTGTTAAAGACGTTTTATTAAAAATGAAAACAAGATTTCAGTGCATCGAGATAGTAGAGCTATATCGTTTTGGCAAAACACTTATAATTGATGGAAAAGTTCAGTCAACAATTATAGATGAATATATTTATCATGAGACTATAGTTCATCCCGCAATGTTTACACATAATAATCCTATAAAAATTCTTGTTATAGGTGGCGGTGAGGGAGCAGTGAATAGAGAGCTATTAAAACATAACACAGTTGAAAGTATCTATATGGTAGATATAGATAATGATGCTATAAACATTTTTAAAAAATATTTATATGAGTGGCATAGAAACTCATTTTCAGATCCCCGAGTTAGGTTAATTATAGATGATGGTAGAAGTTTTTTGGAGAAAAGCAGAGAAAAATTTGATGTAATCATCATCGATATAACTGATCCATTAAAGAGTTCTCCATCTAGACTGTTATATACATTTGAATTTTATAAACATGTATATGAAAAATTAAATGATGATGGATTGATGGTTACGCAGGCAACATCTGTAAGTTATACTCCTGAAAACTATGCAATAATATACAATACTTTAAAAAAAGTTTTTCCGATAGTGAGACCATTCTACACCTATATTCCAAGCTTTGATTCCCAATGGGGCTTTATGATGGCTTCCAAAAAATATGATCCAATGAAAATATCTCAGAATGAGCTTAGAGATAGGATTAATAAGAGGATTCAAGGTGAATTTAAGCTTTATGATGAAAAATATCATTTTAAAATATTTATTTTACCGAAAGATATTAAGAAATTTTTAGAAGAAAATGTTAAAATATCTACAGATAAAAATCCAATATGCATGCCTATATGAATTGGGGGAGCTATATTGGTAAGAGAGTTTAAAGAGAATGAAATTTTTTCTCAACTCAAGGTTCCTCCATCAATGCCATTTTTTGTCAGAGTTGATGGTAAAGGATTTCATAAATTGCTGGAAAAAATAGGCTTCAAAAAACCCTTTGACAAAAGATTTCAGAAAATAATGGTTTCCTCAGTAAAAACCGTTTTTTATACGGGATATGACCCATGTCTTGCATATATTTTTTCGGATGAAGCCAATATACTGTTCATCGAGACAAATATTTTTAATAGAAGGGTTGAAAAGATTGATAGTACAATTGCCGGATATATTTCAAGTGCATTTACACTAAATTTAGTTAAAAATGGCATCGTATCTATATGTAGTTTTGATGCGAGAATAATTCCAGTTAAAATAAACGATGTAAGAAATTATCTTATATGGAGACAGATGGAAAACTGGAGAAACTGTATAAATGCATATGCACAACATGCTCTCAGATTAAAGGGATATAGTGGAGCTAAACTAGATGAAATCCTTAGAGGTATGAAATCGAAAGATCTACATGAACTTGTCTATAGAGAATTGGGTATAAATTTAGCTAAAATTTCTGGATGGCAGAGGAGAGGAATAATACTTTACTGGAAATATTATATAAAAAGGGGATATAATCCAGCCAAAAAAGTTATTGAAAAAACGCTTAGGAGAAAGCTTGTAGAGGAATGGTGTCCACCATTATTTGGAAGTCCAGAGGGAGAGAGATTTCTTAAAGAAATACTTAACCCACCAAGAATAGAATAAATTAAGTTGTTATCAATGTAGTAGACCTTATTACTCCATCTATATGTCTTATCTTCATAACAGCCTTCTCAATCTCCTTTAAATAGCTTCCAGAAATCTTCACAATAATATCATATTCACCGTATACTACATGGGCCTCCTCTACACCATCTATCTCTCTAATCTTTTCAACGATATCATATTCTCTTCCAACACTAACATTAATCAATACATATGCTTTTATACTCTCATTGCTCATAAAACCACCAATCTATAATTATAATATAAATGTCTAAAAATCATTATCATTCTAATATAAATGCTTTGAGGAAGATGAAATATGTGAAGGGAGAAATTATAACTCATT
Source organism: uncultured Thermoproteales archaeon (assembly GCA_964550975.1). Lineage (GTDB taxonomy): Archaea > Thermoproteota > Thermoprotei > Thermofilales > B9-G17 > CAZKAY01. The sequence goes on from CAZKAY010000022.1 coordinate 16,134, forward strand.
TAGATACTATTTTAATGTTTTTAATATATGTTTATTCAATTTATATATTCTTAGTTCTTCAAAAAATATTTTCTTTACTCTTATTGGTTTCTTTCTAATTATATCGCTTATACTTGATTGAAGTAAATAGATCAGCCCATTATCATCAAGATATTTATGAACATCTTTTAGAAAAAATTTTGTTATCTCAGACCCATTTAAACCTCCGATATATGCTCTACTATAGTTATCTAATTTTTCACCATTATATGGAAGATATGGTGGATTAAATACAATTAAGTTAAACCTTATTCCCTCCCTCAATGCATCAAACATATTGCAGCATATTGCATCTATATTTTTATCCAAATTATTTCTTCTAGCATTATGATAAGTACATTTAACTGCATATGGATTTATATCGACTGAAACAACTCTAACATTTTTTGATGCAAGTTTTAATGATATTAAACCGATTCCGCAGCCCATCTCCAATACAGGACTCCCAATTTTCTCTAACGATTTTATCGAATCATATAATAGATATGTATCATCCGATGGTATATAGGTGTTTTCACAAAGCTCTATTTTAAATCCATCTATCTCCAATCCTTTCACCATAAAATGTTTATAATAGATTAACATGATATGTGTGGATAAGGTGTATATAAATGGTTTCCAATAACTTGATACCAAAATATTTTTTCATTACAAGTGGTAGTGCCGAAAGTAATATATCAAAGTTAAATGCATTTGATAGAGCTTTAATGAAAGCAGGTATAGCTCAATGTAATCTGGTTCCAGTTTCATCTATAATACCCGTAGGTGCAGAGAAAATCGAGTATAGAGAGATACCGATCGGTACAATAACATTCGTAATAATGGCTAGGATCGACGGTATAAGGGGAGAGGAGATCAGTGCAGGAATATGTTGGGTTAAATGTAGTAGTAATGGAATGAAATATGGTCTTGTCGCTGAGGGTCAGGGAAAAATGGGAGAAGAAGATTTGAAGAAAGAATTGGATAAAAAGATAGAAGATATGGTTGAAGCCCGTGGAGTAGAAATATTGAGAAAAGAATATAGGGTTGAATCATTAAAAATATCTAAAAAATATGGCTCAGCCATCGCCGCCGTAGTATTTGCTTCACCCTAGTCTAACAATCAATATACAAATTTTGCTAAAATTTATCTTTAAGCATTATTTAATACCCTTTATCCAGTAACTGCTATACCTACTCTTTTAAAAGAATGGAGATAATATGTCTATCTACTTTCGACCGATGTATATTTCTTTAAGTTAACTTTAATTTTGGAAATCATGTCGACATAAGCCTTAGAAGTATTGTCATATTCGACATTCTTAAACTTCAAAGCAACATCCTCTGGTAGATTCTTTAAAGCATTCGCAAAATCTGCTTGTTTCTTTGATAATCTTTAGGTAAGAATTAAGAATAATCTATTAACTGTTTCTCTAAATAGCTTAATTCGTCATCTTTTACCATAGGCTTAAACAGGTTATACTCATGAAACCAACCTTTGCCATCTAGATAGGTTTTCAGGGAACCAGACTTTTGAGTGATAGAACTTTCAGGAGGAGCGTGAGAACCGTAGCTATACCTATTACTGTAATAAGCTTAAGCTTATTCAAATACACATCACCCTATTAATTATAAATTTAATTATATACACAAGATTTAAGTTTAATCAATAACTTCATCACTATAAGCTTTTCGTAGTTTTAAAGAATACTGAGTTTATGTACCTTCCTTTCACGATTGCTAAGTGTTTAAGCAAATTATATAGGTCGCTGAACAAATTTCGTTTATGTAGTAGTCTAATTTATCATCTAAACCTGTT
>CAZKAY010000022.1:18070-24802 GCA_964550975.1 uncultured Thermoproteales archaeon
GGTCGCTGAACAAATTTCGTTTATGTAGTAGTCTAATTTATCATCTAAACCTGTTATCGGAGGGATGTAGAGTTTAGAGTCTATGCTTAGGAATGTTTATTATGTCATCTATTTCAACCCCTCGGATGAGCTAGAGGTTAGCATCATAGGCTTGCCGTAAGAACATGATACATAATGATGAGAAGTATATGGCTTAATCATCCTGCTTCCTGAAACTCAAATAAGAGTGAAACATATTAGTAGAGTAATTGCTATTTACATATTTGATATTTTGTTTAAATTAATAGGTGGTGGAGATGAATATAGTTTATATAATTATTGATACATTAAGGGCGGATCATCTCAGCTGTTATGGATATTTTCGGAAAACTTCTCCAAATATTGATAGGCTGGCTGAAGACGGCATACTCTTCCTTAATAATTACAGCGAATTTCCATATACCTTGCCTTCATTTACATCCCATATTACTGGTATATGTGGGATAGGTACTGGTATAGTGACAAATGCATGGAGAAAGTTAAATGAAAGACATATTGTTTTAGATGATAAGATACCTACTTTAGCCGAAATATTGTTTCGCAAGGGATATGTTACTATTAGTGTAGATAATATGGTTAACTTTGGCTATCATCCAAAATGGTTTGTTAGAGGCTATCAATATCATATTAATCCGCGTCCAAGACCACCCTATACTAATGATGACATGCTTTATGATGATATTGTTAAGAATACGGATATGGTTTTGGCTGAAGAGGTAAATTATCATGTCCTTAAAATGCTGGAAATATATGGAGATAAAAAATTTTTCCTATTCGTTCATTACTGGGATCCCCATACACCCTACAATATGCCTGAAGAATATAGCGATAAATTCTTTGATAAATACTATTATGATCCCCCTATAGCTAGAGTTTTAGATAAAACTGAATATATTCCGGGATGGGGTAGAGCAGTAGATTTAACTGGAAAAAGAAAAGATTTCGTAAGACAATATGACTGCGAAATCTATTATGTTGATTTTCATATAGGAAGGGTGATAGATAAACTTAAAGAAATAGGTGTATATGATGATACTCTAATAATTATTACTTCAGATCATGGAGAAGTAATGTTCGAATATCATCAAGCCATGTCTAAGGAGAAAATAGAGTTTGGACACGGCTTACTATACAATGAACTACTACATGTTCCATTAATTTTAAAAATGCCTAACCAAGAATATAGGGGGAGAAAGATAAAATCTTTTACTCAGACAATTGATATTTTTCCAACAATACTTGAAGTAGCCGGAGTTAAGGATAAATATATTGTGGACGGTATAAGTCTACTCAATCTAATTAGAGGTGAAGAGAAAGAGATTAGAGATATGGTTGTTGGAACATATGTGTCTAAAAACTTTACCGCCCGCTCATTAACAACTAGAGAATGGAAATATATTATTTATAATCCATTTGATATAGAACTTTATAATAGGGAGAAAGATCCATTTGAACTATATAATTTAGCGGATGAGGAGAAGGAAATAGCATCCAAACTTAATGAAATGCTTGAAAATATAGTTAATAAATATACATCTAAATGGAATAAAATAGATCCGTTAAAAATACCTGAACTCCTCAACTGGCGGCTTGGAGAAGAAACGGCATGGAAAGTTAAACCTACTGGAGAAAGACCAGATAAATAATATAGACTAAAATATCATAGTTTTTCATTATCCTAATAAAATTTTTGTGTTTCAAGCATATTTTTTAAAAGTGGGTCTGAAACATAGTATTTATTATCAATTTTTTCGAGAAAACCATATCTAATTAGATTATTAAGATATTTTGTAAGCTGATTCGGCGCTATTTTTCTCCCAAGTTCAGCCATAAGATATCTATTTATCTGGGACCATGAAAGAGGCTTTATAGACGTTGCCTTTAAAATCGCAATATATCTTGCTCTAGCCTCCTCCCTCTTTATCAAAAATCTATCTAACTCGCTTTTTAAAACTATTGAGCCTTTTAAAACAGCCTCTTCTAAACCTCTTTTAGGATCCCCATGTTTCCATGCATACCATCCAAAATAGGTTAACCATCCTATAACTCCATCCAAATTTTCAACAGCCTCCATTAAAATATCCTCCCCTATATTTAATCCGATCTGCTGGAAACCTTTTCTCAGAAAATCTAGAGACCTGTCCTTACTCAACCTTTTAGTCCTAATCATAGTGTATGGTCTACCATATAAGGGAGATTTAGGATTACCTTCACCTATAAAATCCTCCAATACTCTAACCTCCGATCCAGTTACAACAACCTTTATTCTCCTAAGATTATCATAACAATAGGCAAGCATTTTAGGCAGCCATCTCAATGAAGATAGTTCCTGAGCCTCATCCAAAGCAAGTATAAAGAAATCTTCTCTCAACTCATCATTAATACATTCAAGAATATCTGTCAAAGTCATTTTAATATCACTAACCCTAAATTCCATCCTTACACCAGCAATACTTATACCCTTCACCCTTCTAGAAAGCATAGATAAAAGCCTTCTATACTTTTTAGATAAAAACAGTTTTTCAAAACCCTTCTCCAACTCCCTTCCAAAATAATCCATCGAACCAAAAATCTTTCTAGCATCCATATAGAGATAGGGATATTCAACCAGATTTAAAGCAACCTTAAGAAGAGAAGTCTTTCCAGTACGTCTAGGGCCAAGAACAACAATCATCCTAACATATGAATCCCTTAAAAACTTTACAAGAAGCCTTAACTCATCCTCCATATCATAAAGATCCTCAACCCTCTCCTTAGGCATAACATCAAAAAACATTACTTAATACCCCACTAACTAAATTAATACCCCACTCATAAATTTATCGATACAATAATATAATGATTGACTAGAGATTTCAATTAGACTAAGGTTTAGAAATTTAAATTGAGATAATTGAATATGCTATATACCTATTTCTAAAATTGAAGTTAAGAGATTGTTAAAAGCTTAAAGATAGACTTTAACTATATAAGGATTGTAAATTGAATGGCCAGTGAAGCTGAATTTCATTAAATTTTTAATGAATTAAAATATAATTTAGTGATAATGATTGAAAGCCCTATATTTAATTTATGGTAGAGTTTAGAGAGTAGAGTTTAGAAGATATGTTTTAGATACTGCACAGAAGTTAATGTTATCCGGATATGTTAAAATCTTCCCGATGGTAGTGTTGAGATATTTGTTCAAGGCAATATAAAGGTTTTAAATAAGCTTCTAAAATATCTTCAAAATCCTCTATATCCAGCTATCGTTGAAAAGATTGAGAAGGAAAAAGAAAAACGAATCCAGAATACAGGTATTTTAAAATAATTTTTGGAGAAATTGGAGAAGAACTTCAGGAAGGATTCGGAGCAATACAAACAATATTCATAGACTACTCGAAAGAGTTTAGAGACTACAGAAAGGAATTTAGGGATTATAGGAAGGAGTTTAGGGAATTTGTTGTTCATACTGATGAGAATTTTAGAACGATTTTAGATAAGTATGGAGAGATTTCTGAAAAGCTTACAGAAATTCTTGAAACATTTCGGAAAGAATCAAATGAATCAAGAAAAATATTATGTGAAAATATTGAATTGATGAAAAACTTATAGACTTGGAGAAAAATAGTTATCCTTATCCGATATAGAATTATGGATTCCAGTTAGATTTATCACTAATATTAACAATAATTTTATTCTCATCCAATATTTGCTCAATCTTTTTAAAAACCCATTTCTTATCCCTACTAAACCATACAGCTATAACGGCCTCCCTCCTATCATATTTTTTAAAAGCATTTAGAAAGCGGAAGAGCTTTGAAATCTGACTCCTCTTAACAACAACCCTCTTACGGGAAGTAGATTTTACCTCAAAAGCAACAATCCTATCCTCAACATTATTTACGAGAAAAATATCTGGAAAAGCTGTAGGATACTTCCTACTAGCCCTACTACCACTAACAGGAACACGGAAAACAAAATTACCAGGAAACCTAGACAAAAACCTAAAAAGCTTCCTCTCAACATAATAACCCTTAACCTTACCCTTAACACCTCTAACCATAACTATCATGTATAGATTAAAATAAGCTTTATATATAATGTTATGGTTTCAAACCTGTATTAGTTTATAGGTAAAGAACCATTAAAACTAAAAGTATCCATATAATTATACAGATCATCATTCCCTTATCTCTAAATATTACCTCTACTTCATTATAATTTTTTCCAGTTTGAATTAGAAATAAGTATCTAAAAAGACCATAAATTACTACTGGAATTGTAATCATCATCTGAATGTTATTGGTATGAAACGTATATAAAGAATAGGAGAGAATAAGAGAACTAACAGTAGTATTAATCATCTGATCAAGAATTTTCACTGAATATTTTCCAAGAGTTTTACGATGCTTTACCGCCTCTTTACTAAGTATAGTTAACTCATACCTTCTTTTACATAATGCTAAGAATAATGCGAGCAAAAATGCGCAGATAATGAGCCAAGGTGAAATAACTACATTTATTACTAAACATCCAGCAATTGCTCTTATAACAAAACCTGAAGAAATTACTAAAATATCAATAATTATTAAATGTTTAAGAAATAGTGAATAGGATAGGACTAGCAAAAAGTATACTAATGATATAATTAATAACCTTATATTTATAAGATAAGAGCCTACTAATGCAGTGAAAATTAGTATTATAGCAAATATTAAAGCAAATATTGGGGTTAATTTTCCAGATGGAATAGGTCTTTTACGTTTTTGAGGATGCTTTCTATCTCTCTCTATATCTATGAGATCATTTACAATATATCCTCCTCCTGAGAGTATACAAAAAATAATAAACGTGAAGATCACATTAATCCACATTTTTAGATTCCATAAATTTAATGAAAAAACTATACCAACAAATATGACTAAATTTTTATACCATTGCTCTGGTCTCATTGAAATTATAAGGTCTTTTATCATCATATCCCCTATTCGATCTAAACATAGCTAATGGAATTCAATAGGGATCCCATTCTTTTATCTCCATGTATTTAGGAAAATCTCCATAAGGATAGCTTTTAAATAATTTACCCCATTCGGTCTTCATAAATCTTTTTATCTTAATTTTTCCAAATATCGGATACCAAAATAGATCGTGATAAAATTCAGAGGCAAAGATAAATATCTTAAATATTGGAGAATAGAACAAGAGATTATGTAGCCATTTAATTCTAAAAGTTTTCTTTCTCAAAAGCTGATCCCATTTAATAACCAAACTTTTTTTAACCTTAAATCCAAAATTTAATCTACTAAGTTCTTTTTCTTCAATACCAACTATTTCAATTTGCTTCAGATCGCCTGTTCCTAATCCTTTGTCATGAGCAATTTTTATATAATCTATCTTAAGAGGATCAAAGCCCATAATTTTCGCCGCTACCGCATCTATAGCCACTTGATCTTCGCTTGCAAGAATTATATTTCCAATGTATGGCTCCATAGTTCTTGGACCAGCTCCATTACCACAAACAGTTCCATCCATTACTGCAAAAATTCCTTTATGAATCTCCTTTTGAATTGCTAGTAAATCAACTAAAACTTCATGAATCTTTCTATGAGCATGATGCCTATATTTGGGAATTAATCCTCCAAAAGCGTTTTTCATTGCACCAGTAGTTATAGTATGTCCATGAGTCTTCATAGTTGGTAGATGAATTATATTGCTTTCTAAAAAAATTTCTGGAATTAAAATTTCATCAAATATATCATACATTGCCAACATGTCAGATTTTGGTTCATAGGGTATCCATTTAACATTAGTTAATGGTTGAAACTCTACATTATATTTTTTAAGGATTGGTAACCATTTATTAAAGTAAGCACCTTTCCAGGGATGTGTCACAACCGTCTGATTCTCTACTGCTATAATATTTTTATAATCATCTTCTCTCAGAGTTTTTAAAACTCCCTCAAGTTGCCAAGGAGGGGTCGAACATGCAGGGAAAAATAATGTCCAAGAGAGATTTAATTTCAAATATGTTTTATCATTTTTAGATAAATATTTTTCATACTCAATGCTTCTCATCAATTTCCCATAATCATTTAATACTGTATGAACACATGTCTTCAATACTGCTACCTTTGACTTAGCCATAGAACTTAACCTCTGTTTCATCATTTATTCTGCTTAATTTTTATATTCTTTTCCTTCTCCTTCATCCATATAAAATTTTTTCTAAAAAATATATATGTTAGTGTTCCGATAATAGCTCCATACCATAAGGTTCCGAGACGAATTATAACTGTTATTCCAACAGATTTTATAGATGTTACTCCAAAAAATTGAAGTAAGCCAGAAAGCGTTATCTCAGCCACCCCCAATCCTCCAGGAATCATACTAGCTGCGCCTACTAGAGATGCAAAACTGAAGATAAAAGTTGATAATATTAAACTAATAGAAAATTCTTTGAATAAAAGAATAACAATATACATTTCGATACATTCAAAAAACCATGCAAAAATACTGAGAATAATTATAGGAATAACGTTTTTAAAATGCATAATTTTCTCAAATACTTTATACATTAACTCTATATCTTCTGAATACCTTCCAACCCTATTTTTTAAAAACACTATAATCCATTCTGAAATTTTTTTTGATCTTATAATAATGAAAAATATGAAGAAAAATAAGAATAGTATTAATAAAATGAAAATA
>CAZKAY010000023.1:0-14031 GCA_964550975.1 uncultured Thermoproteales archaeon
GGATAGAGTAAGTGTTTTTGCAAGAGTTTCTCCAGAACATAAGATTAGAATTGTGGATGCGTTAAAGAAGAAGGGGCATATAGTGGCAATGACAGGAGATGGTGTAAATGATGCCCCCTCGGTGAAAAGAGCAGATATAGGTATAGCTATGGGAATTAGAGGTTCAGATGTAACCAGAGAGGCTGCAGACATGATTTTAGCGGATGATAATTTTTCAACAATCGTAAAAGCTATTGAGGAGGGTAGAGCTATATATGATAATATTAGAAAATTTATTAGACTACTATTATCTGCAAACTGGGATGAGATATTTACAGTATTTGTATCTGTAATGCTGGATCTGCCTATACCCTTTACAGCTGTACAAATATTGTGGATAAATTTGGTTACAGATGGGTTACCCGCACTCGCATTGGGGTTAGATCCACCAGCTAAAAACGTCATGAAAAGGCCTCCAAGAAGTCCTAAGGAGCAAATATATCATGGTATGAAGACATTTATTCTTATCTCCATATTTTTGGCGCTAATTGCGTGGATTACACCATTCTATATAGCTATAATAAATGGACGCTCACTTACAGAAGCCAGAACATTAGCCTTTACACAAGCAGTCATATTTGAACTAATATTAGCATTAAACTGTAGATCTGAAGAAGAATTTGTATTCAGTTCATTTAAAGAAATTATTAGAAATAAGGCTTTACTAATATCTATAGTTATCTCATTAATACTTCATATATTTATAGTATATAATCCATTCCTACAAATGTTTTTCAAAACAACGGCATTAGACTTATTTGATTGGATAGACTTATTACCATTTGCATCATTAGCCATACTGCTTTCACCAAGGTTTTTCAGAAACTTAGATAAAAAATTAAAGCTCTCTTAACTCAAATCTATCTTCACTATAAACATATATATATTTTAAACAATTTTTCTTAAGAAAACTCTTGACCTTGTATAATATCTCTAATATTTTACTATTTCTTCTAAATGTTTTTATAGAGGCCCCTGCTGCCACTTTATGCCCCCCTCCACCAAAATATCTTGCCAATACCGATACATCATATTTTGAATTTGATCCGAGATATAATCTAATCTCTCTAAATCCTCTAGGCACAATTATACATGTAAACTTAGCCCCCATTTTCTCCAAAAGAATACATAGATATCGATAATGAAAACCAATATTCTTTTTAAAAACAAGCACCATCTCATCCTTTATATTGATACTATTTACAAAAGACTTAATCATATTCCTAAGATTCTTTGACCTATCTATAAACTCCTTTATCCTAGAATCATTTAAAGCATTTAAGCCGATTCTCGATAATCTATCAATAATATATAATCTCCCGAAATAATCGGCACCGCTAACAGCATTATCTAATAACATTGCATCCTCACTAACTATATTTGCTGTATCAGTTTCGATAGCTATTTTGGCCAACTTTTCTGCAACAACATTTCCCTCGAGATTTAATGCTTTTAAAGCCAATATGGCCGAGCATGGAGCCTTCGGATCATAAAATTCTTTAACAGCACATGGTAGATTAGTTTTATGATGATCCGCCCTAATATATACCTTACCTGGACATGGCAGGTCGGCGACAAAGTCCCAGTAAAATAGTTTTAATATTCTTCCTTTAACAACATCCACTGGACTGGCCAATATTACAATACCCTTGGGATATTTTATCTTAAATAGTGTTGCGCTAGCTATTCCGTCAACGTCCCCAACGTCACATAAAGCTATTTTCCTATTAAATATTTTTGCGAAAATAATTTTTGGCAGTAGTAATATCATATACATTTAGACCACATATAAATTGGTAAAGATTTATAAATCTGTTTCCTAATCTCATATAAATACTTGGAGGCAATATTTTATGTTAAGGGAAGAAGAGATTAAAAAATATCTAAAGGCAGGCGAAGTAGTCTATCATACTCTTAACATAGCTCTAAACATCATCGAGGAAGGTCAATCTTTATTAAAGATAGCTGAAAGATTGGAGAGAGAAATAAGTGATAGAAATGCTAAACCAGCGTTTCCAGTAAATATTTCTATAAATCATGTAGCTGCTCATTATTCACCTTCAATAAACGATTTAAATATAATTCCAAGAAAAAGTGTTATAAAGGTTGATGTAGGCGCACATATAGATGGTTATATTGCTGATGCAGCTATAACGATATCATTTAACCCTAAATATGAAAAACTACTTATGGCTTCTAGATCTGCGTTAGAAAATGTTGAGAAAAATATTAGACCTGGAATAAGTCTGGGAAGTATTGGAGAAATGGTTGAAAAAACTATTTTACAGTATGGATATAAACCTATCTCAAATCTAAGTGGACATAAGATAGATAAGTATAACCTTCATGCAGGTAAAAGTGTTCCAAATATATCTACATACACTTTTAAGAAAATTGAGAAAAACGAGGTATATGCTATTGAACCATTTGCCACAGATGGTGCTGGATATGTGGTAGAAATGGGAAATGGCCATATATATCAGCTTACTATAATGAAGAAAATTAAGGAAGATAGAGAGCTTCAATTTTTTATGAGAAAAATATGGATGGAGTATCATTCCCTACCATTTTCTGAGAGATGGATATATAAAAGATACGGGGAAGAAGGATTTAACAAGCTTTTAGATTTAATAACATACAAGAGAGTCTATGTTTATCATTCATTAGTAGATAAATATGGTGGTATAGTCTCACAGTTTGAAGATACAATGATCATAACAAGGCAGGGTCCAATTATAACGACAAAGGTATTAGAATTATAGTTTATAAAGTTATATTTTGACCAATGAACATTTATATTTAGATTATTCTGTTGACAAAGCCAAAAGGTTTTATACCATTATCTAATATTATAGTTGTTAATTGTAGATTTAACTTGGTGGAATTGTTGGCTAAAAAAGTTGGTTTAGGAAAGGGATTTGAACTAGAGTTGCCGTCATCATATGATGAATTAAAGAAAAATGCTGAAAAAACTATCGCTGAATCAATAAGAAAATATCCTAAAGCATCAAAGTTCTGGAATATTGTTAAAGACGATCCAGAGGTAAATGCTTGCTGGGATATCGCAGACTTTATTGCTGTAGCAAAATTAAAATACAATGATCATGGAGAAATACATGCAAAGGTTGTTGCAGCAAATGCTCTGAAAATGTTAGATCTACTGTTAGACAGCGGTGTTTTTCCAGATGTCATGGAAGAACGTGCTGGGGACGATGATGACGAACATTTAATAGTCCTAGCTGGAGGTCTTTTACATGATATCGGAAATCAGGTTCATAGAGAATTACATCCATTACATTCTGTATATCTAGCTATACCTATATTGAATAGATTGCTATCAAATATCTATGAAGATAAAGAGATAATGTATGAAGTTAGAGGACATATACTCCATACAATTTATGCACACGGGGCTGACGTAAAGGATCTCACTATAGAAGCATCCCTGATCGGCATAGCTGATGGAACCGATATGACTAAGGGTAGGGGTAGACTCGCATTTGATTCAGGTAATATAAACATACATACAGTTTCTGCTCTATCAATAGAGGATGTAAAAATTGTAAGAGGATCCGAAAAGCCTATTGAAATAAGAATATATATGAACAATAGTGCTGGAATATTTCAAGTACAGGAAACCCTGGGTAAAAAGATCTCTGGTTCACCACTAGAACCATATGTAGACGTTATTGCTATAACTACACCTGAAGGAGAAGATAGGGATGAGAGAATAGTTAGAAGAATAACTATTAGCGGTAGAAGATTTGTTCCCAAATAGATTATTTTTTATCTTTTTCAGATAATTCTGTTATAGGTATACCGAGAAGTTTTTGTAGATTTACTTCTGCCCTAGTTCTCCATCCAATCCTCAATATATTATCCTCCTCCTCCAAATACTCATATCTAATAAATCTGTCAAGATTAAATGAAATCTTCCATTGAGGAAACTTTTCTTTAAGCATATTCTCCACGTCCTTTCTGGGAGCCTCTCCTCTTCTTGATACAATATACATTATTGTGGCAGCAAGTATTGCTAAATCATCTATCCTCCATCCAGCCGCCCTAACCTCACTTAGACTCGGAGACTCCTTAGTAACGATAATAAATATAGCTTTACTCAATTTTCCAGGCTCATCTAAACTTAAAATCTCACCAGATCTTGATACAGCCCTTACAGTTAACCCTATTTTATCCAACTCTTCATCCAGTATCTTTATTACATCCAGATATCTTGGACCAAGTATTCTTTTAAGCTCCCATCCTCTAACACCAACCCTCCTATATCCGCTCAACAAAAGTATTCTAGCAGCCTTCCAAATCTTATATTTAAAATTCTCCCTGCTACTCATTTTCCATCCTCCTCTTAACCCAATCTTCATATGATATTGATGTTACAATCGACGAGGATATAATCTTTCTAGGCATCTTTTTATAAACATATATTTTACCAGAAAGTGGTTCAATATCTATAAAATATATGCCTCTAGATATTAAAAATGATAATGCATATGCATTCTCAACAGTTCTTTGAAATGAATCAGCCATAACACATTCCCAATAATCTATACGATCCCTCCTCTTAAACAATTTTTCAATACGATTTCTAAACTTCATTACAATTTTTCTAAATCCTTCTTCCGATAAAAAGCCGTATTTTCTGAGTTCATCAAAACTTATTTCACTGAACCCGATATCTTTAATCAATTCAATTTTCCTGCCACCATATTTCTTCAATGACATCCAGTAGTTTAATGCCGATAGGAACCTCGTAGTAGTTATCTGATTTAAAGATATTATTGGATGCCATGACTCCAAAAATATTTTTGCAAGCTCTTCAGGATTAAACAACTTTATCCTAAGCATTGCAAATAGCGGTCCAAGCACTAGAAGTGCAGACTCACTTCTAATCCACTCTCCACGTTCTCGGACTAGTAAGGCAATATTATATAATGCCTCCATGTCTAATCCTATTTCATCAGCACTTTTTAATTTAGGAAAAATTTGAGCAAGCTCTTCGATAATCTTATTTAAATCAATTTTGAATGGATCAATCCTATTCTCATAAATATTTTTAGTTACCTCTATAATTTTTATTAAACGCTCATATATCTCTGATCTCTTATCTATTTTATCCATAGTTTAACCCCCAACCGGTATAGTTTCTCTAATGGTTGATACTTCGCCGACTCTTTGAACCAAAATTATATTCATATTTGGTCTAACATTTACAAGATATCCTGGCGTAATTATAATATACTGTCCTCCACTTCTCTCAGCTATATTGAAAAGCATCTCCATTATCTTCTCCCTATTACTTGGATCCATATGAACATCAAACTCATCTATAGCTCTTAAAGGAGACTTAATATGTTGTTGGAGAGCTAGGAGAAAACACATTATCGCTGTAGTTCGTTCACCTCCACTCTGAATATATGCATCTAATGTAGTTGGCTTCATATCCCTAAATCCGACCAATAACTCTAACCCAGCATTCTCAATGTCATCAATATTTATAACCCGTATCTCACCGATGGCATCAACATATTCTAAAAGCTCTTTATATGTTTTATCTACTTCACTTACCAGTTCGATCAATCTCTTCTTCCATACAGCCTTTCTCTTCTCAAGCTCGATCATAACTCTATTCTTATCCTCTGCAACAATTCTAGCTCTATTCTCTAACTCCTCTATAGATTTAAGATATTTTTCATAAACCTCAACTACGTCACGATTTATATCAGAATATAGAGTTAGTTTTACATTAATAGATTTTATTTCATCCTCAACTTCAATAATCTTTCTATTTGAAACTACTCTTGGACCCAGTTCTCTAGCATTTTTCTCAAGTTCATTTAATATACTTTTATGTCTAGAAATCTCTCTAAGTAAATCATTTATATTTTTTTGGAGAATCTCTATTTTAAATGAGAGTATAGCCTCTTTAGATTTTTGTTCGACCAATAGATTCCACATTCTTCTAAGCTCACTATTCCTTAACTGATATGAAGCATACAGTTCATCGCATACATCCTGCAATCTTTTATCATCTCTATTTTCAGCAAATTTTACTCTAAAATATTCTCTAAGATATTGAATATACTTTTTAAGTAACCTATGGAGCTCATCATACAATATATTTATTTTACCTTCTATTTTAGCAATATCCTCTTCATTCCTCCTAAATTCGCTCTTATACTTTATTAATTCTGCCTTCATCCTCCCAACTCTTTCCTCCAAATTTTCGATCTCCTTCATTTTCTTATCATATTTTAGCCAAGCCAATTCGCGCCTAAGATTTTTCAATCCATCTAGAAGCCTTAACTTCTCCTGAAACCTTTTATACTTATCCTCCCAATAATGTAAGGCATTATAAGCCTTCTCAAGCATATTTTTAACCTCCTTCTCCTCCCCAATAACTGTCTCTAAGTTTCTCATAGATTCAATGATTCTATCTCTATATCCACTTATACCTACAGCCTCTTCTATCAAACGAAGTCTTTCAATAGGAGATATTACTGCAAACTCCTCAATCATATTTTGATGCATTATTATTAGGCTGTTATTTGGATTAAGATTTATATGCGACAATAATCTCTCAACTTCACCTTTACTAACAACTCTATAATTTATTTCATGCCAATAGGATCCGTCACTTTTAAGATATCTAGATACATATATATCGTCAATCCTATATCTTGGGATAGGTCTAACACCATTTCTAGGAGAATTATTTATTACAACAGTTACTCTAGCAAGATCTCTACCTCTACGAATTAGATCGCTAAGTCTCCTACCCCTCTCAGTATATGTTTGACCTAAGGCTACGGCAAGGGCCAACAGTATTGAAGACTTACCTGAACCGTTTGGTCCACTAATAATATTTATACCATTTTTAAACGGTATTCTAGCATACTCATATGACATAAAGTTTTCGATTATAACTTCTCTAATGATTGGTTCATCCATAACATTCATCGAATAATATGATGTACTGTAGAATTTAAATGTAATTATTATTTCTTAATACGTATTTTAGGTGTAATACTATATATTGTTAAAAATATTATGGAGAGAAGCGATGAGGATGCAAATATCGGTGCATATCTTGGAATAGTTGTTCCTAAAAAATATTCTAGATTGGCTATAAATGGTAGAGATATAAATATTGTCGCGAGTAGATGAGATATAAATGTCCAGCAAGGTGTTCTTCCAATTCTTTCGGGGGTATCTACAATTATGCCAGTAAATCCTGCAACAACAATCTGCCTCATAAAGATACACCATATAGTAGATATAAGATTTACCAAGTTACTTGTATAAATTGTTGGAATAAAGACTATTAATAAAGTAGATATAAGGGAGGATATAAATCCAATGGATGGCCCATATATAGCGCTTATTGCCGCAATAGATCCTATCATTATAGATTCATTTAAAAACTCAAAGTACCCTGGAAGTATGTGAAACCTGTATAGAAAGAGTGAGAAAAGTGAGTGAAATAATATCCATATAAGTGACTTTCCTCTATCTTTTCTACCAATCATTTAGACACCCTTCCCTTATATATTGCCTGCCAAGCTAATATTCCACGTCTAATCTCCTCTATAATCATATACGCCATCTCCCTGTACTTCATCCCCCTTATAATTGGCTTAGCGCCTACATATACCTCATAAAATCTTCCGTCTTCTGATGGCCTCAACTCTATATAGAATAATCCTTTATTACGACCTTCAGAAACCATTTCAGCATCAATCCATATATAATGTACTCCATCCCTAACTTCCAAACCTACTGTTGATCTAACATATAGTGAAAGTGCTGGAAAAGTTGACTTTAACCTATTATACATAAATTCTTTAAACTTCTCTATAAGTTCTTTCTCAATTCTAAATGGAAATTTCTCCTTAAATTTATAAGAAAAGCTGCCGCTAGTTAATCTCCACTTCCTAGTGTAGCTTGGAACCACCTGTAACGCAGCCTTTTCAGAAGGATATATTGAAGCTATAATCATAACAACTATCGCCAGAATAAAGCTTAAAACAGTCCATGTAGGTGTAATTGAAAAACCAAGTTCTCCGAAAATCCCAGTTCTTCTTCCAATTACTAGTAGCAGTAACCCTCCAAGATATCCTATACCACCCCCAGTTACGGATAATATCAAAGCCTCTGCCATAAACAAAAACTTTACTACTGAAGGATTAAAGCCTAAAGCACTATATATAGAAATCTCTCTCCTCTTACTATAAACTGACGCCAACATTGTATTAATACCTATAGTAATTCCAATAATTACTGGTATAATTGCTGAAACACCTCTCATAGATAATCCACTACTTACATAGATAAACGTTGCAGTGTTTTGTATAGAGAATATTATAGAATATTTTCCATAGTCCGCTAAAAGTGCTCCGTCTTCAAATGCCTTATTCTCATCACTATATGGAATCAATAATCCTCTTAGAGATAATGGAACGTATCTTCCTATACCATATGTTCCTATTAAAACCGCGTACCCATTAACCGGTTTCAAAACTCTTCTACCAGATTCTGGAACATATTCCCAATATAGGGGTTTAAGTGCATCACCATTTGCATCCAAAATTTTTTGAAAACTATTTTCATCAAATATAGCTACTATTTTTAATTTAGTTATTGGACGATGCCATTCATCCATTAATGTTATATAGTCTCCTACACGTACATCTAGTTTCCTAGAATATCTTTCACTAATCATTACCTCGTTATCATTTACAGGAAAACCTCCTGCCAAAATTATAGATTCATCCAAAAAGGTTATATTTCTCTCTAAATCAAAGTTTGTGGCTATGAACCCGCCAATATCTGCCTCTATACCTAAATTAGATGAAATCTTATATGGATATTCATGATACCCTATAGTCACATATCTTCTCAAAATATTACTCTCCCTTATATTAAGAATTGATGTTATTACCTTAACATCACTTTCACTTAATTTCCCAGTAACATATAGTGTGGGGCATTTCACTTGAGTAGCTCTTGCATAGGTAAGTCCCTTAATCTCCTCTGAAGTAACAGACATGAATGCTACAAATGATAATACAATTATCCCTATGGTAATTAATGTTAATATGGTATTCATTTTCCTTCTTCTTAATCCACTTATTACTAGATGAAACGTCATTGAAATTAGTCCCCAGAAATGAGGTTTTTCTGGGGTTGGAACTTTAGCTATATTGTTTGGAATCTCAATAAAAAATAGGTAGAAGAAAACTATATAGAGAGAGGAAAAAAACATTAACTTATAGTAAAATTCTACTTTACCGACTGAGAAGAGGTCTTTAAATCCGGGATGAATTTTATATAATAAAAATAATGAGAGAATAAATATTGTAGATGATGTTATAAAATAGGTTAATGTACTTCTAGCCTCAAATAAAAGTTTACTTGTAGTAAAACTAAATATAAACATTATGAAAAACAGTATTGTTATAGATAGGATTGATAAATATATGAACAAGTCAAGGTTACGCCTCAATTCACTATCCTTTTTGATAATATATTCGTATTCGGTTTTTACAACCTCATATCGACGTCTACTTAAGGCATTTTTCATTATATTTAGGTGTTTACTAATAGATCTGAGAATGGTTGATGTAAATGGAGACTCATACCCCTCTACAAATGCTTTAGAAACAAGGTTATTTAGATCAGAATATAGGGATTTAGCTTGAAGATAGAGATTTAGAGAATATTCGTATAGAGGCTCTAGATATAAGAATCCACCCCTCTTAACCCTATATCCCCTTGAAAAATTACTCACTGTATAGTATTCTCTCCATCCTCTTCTAATCTTAACAAAGTATAAACCCGGGTTTATACTTGACACAAATATTTTATATTTATTTGACCATAATCCAACTAATCTAGTCTCGCTACGAGTCTCCGCATTTATAAGATATATTGCTCTCCATTCACTTAGATTTATTATAATATATCCTCTCTCCTCGAGCTTTATCGAGCACTTTTCATTAACATATTTCCCAGAAATTTCTCCATAATAGTCTAGCAGGAATGTATTGAGATCATCAACATATGCGTCAATCATCTTAACTTCATTAAAGTTGGGTATATAGAAAATAGCACTATTATTTCTACTAGAAATTGAAATAACACTGTTTCTGAAATGCAGCCTAATGTTTCGAATCTCTCCCGAAACATTATTAGCCAGATATACTTTTATCAATCTATATCCTATATCATGATACATAAATAAAACATTCATCTGTCCAGGTAAAACCCTAAATCTTTGTACAAATATTTTTCCACATATGGTGATATTCACATATATCTCTTTATTGTAGAATTCGAATGGTAAACCAAATGAAATTATAGTTATATTTAATCCATCTCTATAAAGATGGTCGTCAATCGTATAGTAATTATAGACATCACCATTCACATATATATTTATATCAGATATGTTTTCTACCTTAAGCCCCAGAAAATATGTCTCGACTAACAATTCTGGATAAATTTTTATCGTAATATTCTTATTTTTAAAGGGAGCTCCAAGAATAATTTGAATACCCTTATATACGTACCCCTTAATTTCTCCAAATAATTGATCATAGTCTGGCGGAATATTCAGCTTTAAATAACTTGAAGTAAATGTTATTTTAATAATCCCCTCATTATTTGATATCGCCTCTTCACCATCTATATTTATTTTATAGAAAGGCAGTTTAAATCCTCTCCAGTCCATAAGCTTTATAACGACAGTATTTCCAATAACTCTCTCACCTAGATCCTTTGACAACCAATCTAATATCTTCACTACAAATAATCTATTATCATATATATCATCTATAATACTATGAGAACCAACTAGACATAGCCTACCCTTACCCACCTTCATTAAGATTCCAATAACTATATTTCTTCCATAGATATTAGAAAATGTTGAAACATCGCCATAGATTTTTATTACTGACATATTATTCTTAATCCCGATGCTACAACCATAGAAATATCCAATCCTATTAATATTAGAAAAAATACCAGCTTCATCAACGGGTTTAATCAGAGCTTTAATGGGTTCTCCCTTGTAGTTATCACTAAACACGGTATCATTTCTCAAATATATTCCAAATTTCTCCACAATCTTATTAACGCATTCACGATTCGATGAAGATGAACATATTAAAAGCCTACCTCCATTCTTAACCCAATTATATAGAGTATTTGAGTCTTTTGATGAAACTCCTCTCTCAAGTCTAACAACGAGTATATCAAAGAACTCTAGAAAATCTTGTGTAAAATTAAAACTCTCAGAAATACTTGTTAAAATATATCTTGTATTTAAGGTTGATTCCTTTAGAAATCCATCTCTAACCCCATGTATACAGTCTATACCAACAATGATTTTTCTATTCTTAATTGGAGAAGCATTTATAGGTACTATAGCGAATAAGATTATTAAAATAAATAATAGTTTCTTCATTTTACAATCCCCTTTCTTTTAAGATATGTTATTAATATTGCATCAATTACACAAAAAATAGATATAGATAAAGCTTGTATTAAGAAATCTGTGGGAATAGATGATACTTCTTCGACTACAGTGACAACCTTTGTGTCATCTCTACCTAAAATATAATCTTCAGGATCTATTTGTATACTTAAAACTTTTTCATCAACATCTATTGAAATAATACCACTCGTCTTATTAACCCATACCCAAACATATCTATTTCCAGAAGAAGTTTTCAATAATATTGGGACAATCATCTCTATATTATAGCTTGGCTCCTCTTGAACAATATATATATTTAACCTATATCCACTAAATGTCGACGATATTGTAGCATTTTTAATCCTATATTTAACCAAACCTTTATCATATAGCCAGAAATCAAAAAACCAATCTAAATCTCTTCCAGAAACTTCTTCAGCTATATTTATGAAATCTCTAATAGTGGCTGTTTTAAATTTAAATCTATTATAAAGTGTTCGAAATATATTGAAAAATATATCGTCACCCAATATGTATCTTAACATATCCAATACACATGCTCCTTTCTTATAAACTATATAGAAGTATGCGAAACTAGCTCCACGAAAATCATACATAGTGCTTGCAATAGGCTTATCATAACTCTTATATCTATCCATAAATCTATAAAAACTATTTTTATAATATTTATTAAAGATTCTTCTACCGGTAGCTCTACCATAAGTCCACTCAAAATACATTATTGTAGTATACTCTGTAAGTCCCTCGTCTAGCCATGGCTCATCATTCTCGTCATTACCAACCATACCATACCACCATTGATGCCCCGTCTCATGAGCAATTACAAGCTCAAATACCTCTCTCTTATTCGGATCATAGAGAGAAGTGGCTATCATTATTAATGACGGATATTCCATTCCACCGGCCCAGAAATCTACTGCAACAACTCTATATTCTGGATAAACATATGGACCATAATGTTCCCCATACACCTTTAACGCTCGCATAGCTATTTCTGCCGCCCTTATACCCATACTTCCAGCTTCAGGAAGGTAATATGAATAAATGGTAATATTATTATATAAAATCTTATATACTTCAAAAAACTTGCTTGCAACAAAGGCGAACTCTCTTATATTTTTGCCAACCCAATGCTCAATCTTATATCCATTACTATAAGTTGTATTTACCAATACACCTGTCGCAGCTATAATAAAATCCTTTTCGATTTTTATATACACATCATAATCAGCTACATGACTGTAAAAGGATTCACCATAAAATACATATGGATCTAGATTCCATCCCTCATCATCATATACAGCCAGTATTGGAAAACAATTACCGAGCGCATAGATATCTCTATTAAATCCAAATCTATCCCCTATATGAGGAATATATATTGTATAACTTATGTTTAAAATAATCTTATCGAATTTCTTAAGCTCTGTATCTAGATAAATCCTCAATACTGTTTTATCATCTCCCATAACATCATACTTTAAACATTTTTTAGTTCCTAAATTAAGAATACTATGTATATATATTCCGCCCCCATAAGATTTATAGGCATTTGGATAAATATGCATATAAATTTCTTTAAAAGTTTTGTCAAGACGATTTATATGGGATAATATTGTATAACCATTTATAGTAAAATTTTCTGAATAAAAATTAAGCTTCATTAAATAGTGATCTGAAAAGTTACCATTCTTGGATATTAAAGAGGAGGGAGATATCACTATAAAATACGCTATGAATAGAGACATTATTAGACATCTCTTAAGCATAGGGTATCCCAAGCTGAACTAAGTGAATAATTATATATTATATTATGGAGATAAATAGGATATATAAATTTATATTCTAATTTAAGTTCTAACATTATCTTATCTAAATAAAATCGGAGAATTACTACTGCATAATTTAGCTGTATATTTCACTGAACTATAATATTGAATATGCTATTTTTTTCTCTCATATCTTATTACGGTTTTTAGTAAACGTCTTCTTCTCCATAAATGATATTCGTATAGAATAATAAACACTATAACTACGAGTAAAAATATTGATAAAAGAAGCATCATAAACTCTGTAAAGCTTAAGGCTATCTTACTAAAAAGTATTATAACATTTAATTTAAATGAATACATGTTTATCTTCCCCGGATATAGGGTTAAATTTCTTTCTACATCCTCTCTATAATATTTAAGTAATACAGTATAATTTCCCTTAGGCAATTCTATAACATATATACCTGAAGAATTTGTAGAGCTTATCTCAATAATATTTTTATCATATAAAATCTTTATATTTGCACCATTTATAGGTTTATTAAAATAGTCTAATGCCTTAATAACAAGTATACCAGTATCATTATATATTATCGTAGGATTCATATATGTAACAATTCTCTCAAAATTTATAGAAATATTCTTCCAAGACAATATTTTCAATTTCACAATTCCTAGTGGTACATCTCTAAGCATAAGCTC
>CAZKAY010000023.1:14131-24260 GCA_964550975.1 uncultured Thermoproteales archaeon
TATAATATTATTAATATGGTAAATATGATATATAGTATACTTAATATAATTATTTCTTTAAGGATTCGTAAGGCTGTATGTGGTGAAGGATTTCTATTTAAGTAAATATATAACATTATTAATGGAATGAAAAATACGTTTATTTGCGGACATTGAACAACATATTTTATTGAAATAAATATACCTAGTACTATCAGTAGTAAGCATATTTTCGCAGAATTTTCTAATCCAAGTGCTATTGCAGCCGTCTTTAAACCTGCAGTCTTATCTGCATCATAATCTACCATTGTAGTCAATATAAAAAATGATGATGAAATTAGTGAAAAGCCGAATAATATGTCTAGTGGTATGCTATATATCTCATCATGAAGTATCCATCCAAGGATAAATGGTATAATAAATAATCCGAGAGTATTTAGTAATATATCGAATGGATAAATTCCTTTACATCGAGGGTAATAAGAATAAAGTATTGATATAATTATTCCAGATAAGACAAATAGTGTTAATACAGGATTATAAATATAGACAATGTAGAAGGATAATAAGCCTAGCGATATTAATGTAGCTAAAACATACCTATCATTAAATCTATTTTCAATAAAAACATTTTTATAATCTTTAAAGAAAACAGCGTATCTATCGGTATCCATTGAATCAATATATGAATTAATTATATTTGAAAAGACTCCTAAAAGAAATATTGCTAAAATAATATTGAGAGGAGGTATATTAGAAAAAAATGGGAAACGGTATTCAAACAAAATTAGGAGAAAATCATTCCAATAAAAACCCATTATAAAGCTTATAAATGCGATCATGAATAGAGACGGTCTGATTAGGGAATAGAATAATGTAAAGAGTTTTATCCATTTCTTCATCATAATTATAAAATAATTAACATTTTCTATATTAAATTATCGTAACAAAATAAATGATTTAATCTTGAATTGACACTCCATTCCGATATCCTATAATTACTTTATACACCATTTCACCATAAAATATTCCAGTTTCAACTACTCCTGGGATCAACTTCAAGTCAATATCTAGTTTTCTAATATCTTTAAGCAAATCTGGATTTGGCATATAGTCTATTATAAAGTTTCCATTATCTGTTACTACTGGTCCAACCTTTCCTTTATCCGTATATCGGAGCTCGGCTCTACCACCAATCTTATTCAATCTATATATAATATTTCTCCAGGAGAAAGACAGTACTTCTATAGGTATAGGTCTCCTACTACATAATCTTTTAACAAGCTTACTATCATCTACGATTATTATAAGCTTTTTAGAAGCATAATCTACAATCTTTTCTCTAGTTAATGCCCCTCCACCACCTTTTATTAGATTTTTATTTGGATCAACTTCATCTGCACCATCTATGGCTATATCTGGAAATGGGTATTCATTTAAACTTGCAATTTTTAAACCATTCTTATATGCAAGTATTTCAACATCATAGGAAGTTGGAATTCCAATTATATTTAATCCCTCCTCTCTAACTCTTTCTCCAAGCAATTTTATAAATATGGCTACAGTGGAACCGGAACCCAATCCTATAACCATTCCATCCCTAATGAATTTTAACGCATGTTTAGCGGCCATCGTCTTCTTTTCAAAATTACTCATTCATCATCGACCTCAGGTTTTTCTCAATAGGTCTCTCTATAATACCTTTCTCAGTTATGATACCGTCAACAAGTTTAGGTGGAGTTATATCAAATGCATAGTATATTGCTCCAACATTTTTTGGAGCTATTCTTCTACCAAAAATATATAAGACCTCTTCTTCAGATCTCTTCTCAATTTTAACATCATTTATAGATGATTCTAAGTCGATTGTACTTAATGGTGCCGCCACGTAAAAAGGTACATTATGTTCTTTTGCAAGCAATGCAAGAGGATAAGTTCCAATCTTATTTACAACATATCCATCTCTAGTAACTCTATCAGCACCAACTATAATTAAATTTATATCCATTTTCTCAAGTATAATTCCCATCATATTATCAGTAATTATTCTTACAGGAATTCCAGTTAAGTTTAATTCGAATGCCGTTAAACGTGCACCCTGAAAATACGGTCTAGTTTCAAGTACTATTACATTTATTTTTTTACCCAAACTATGTGCATAATATATTGGAGCTGTAGCTGTACCATAGTATGATGTGGCAAGTGAACCAGCATTACATATGGTCATTATAGTATATCCATCTTTGATAAGTTTTGAGCCTATCTCACCTATCCTTAAATTACATTCCTCATCTTCCCTACCTATCCTTATAGCCTCATCTATAACTATAGATTTTAACTCATCTACATTTTCAGCTTTCTCTGCAGTAGACAATATCCTATTGATAGCCCAGAAAAGGTTTATAGCTGTAGGTCTCGTTTTACTAATAAATTCAGCAGCCTTTCTTAAATGTCTTAACGCTATACTAAGACTCTTTGTTCTTATCTCCTTTGCCGCTAGGGCCAATCCGTATGCAGCTGCAACACCTATTGCGGGAGCACCTCTAATCTCCATCTCTCTAATAGCTTTTGCAATTCTCTTATAATTTTTAGTCTCAATATATTCTAGCTCATATGGGAGTTTTAGCTGATTTATAAGTCTAACTCTGCCATTAACCCATTCAATAGTTTTAGGAATATTCAGCTTTAACATAGTCTCTCTATTCTTTCCAAGACTCATATATAATTCCCTATTACAATAAAATAGTAGATATAGTATAATATCTTTATTATGCTTATCTTCCATAAATATCTAATTAGCTGAAGTAACTTCCCCTAATCCAAATGTTTATTATGAGGTAGGATATGCTCATAGATTTTACTCAGTAATAGGAATAAAAATATCATTAAAAGAAGAATTAAACCTAGTTTCATAATATGA
The DNA here is from genome assembly GCA_964550975.1 of uncultured Thermoproteales archaeon. GTDB lineage: Archaea > Thermoproteota > Thermoprotei > Thermofilales > B9-G17 > CAZKAY01. The sequence continues at coordinate 17,031 of CAZKAY010000023.1, forward strand.
TTTTTATTTTTGAGTATAAAATCATTTTCTCCTTATATACTTTAAGAAGTTGAAGTAAAGCCATAGACATTCCTTCTTCTCACTATTGTTAAAGTAATAGATAACTGGATGTTGCCCCCACCGTCTTCCATTTTCTCTAAAATGTTCTTTTGACAATACCTTCTTAGTGTATTCAAAAGCTTCCCTTATACTTAAACCCCTTTCTAATGCTGGGAAGAAATTCAGGGTGAAAGTATCTCCAACAGATTCGCCTACAGAAGAGCTCGCAATTCCCAAGAATTCTTTAATATTGTAACGTTTAAGAAGATAGTCTTCAATATACTTAAACTCATTTTCAGCACTACAACTATCATTTATGAATATAAGTCTTCCATACTGCATAGAAGTTATGTATGGCATCTGTTTATTAATGTGAAATTTACTGTATTCAGGAGAATAAAATGTAAAGCCACCATGGCCTTCATACCAAATTAAAACAATATCATTTTCATCGGATGGGAGAGAAGTTAGTGTTTTCACATAGTTTTCTATTGTAACATCCTTTCTTGTAGGATAATCTAACATTACAGGATAATCTTTTAAAGGATCTCCTTTTAACCATTTACGGAGAGAGTCTCCCCACTCATTTTCATAAAATGCTTTTTTATGCATATCTAACAATGTAAAGAATATAGTGATATGATCATCATCATATCCGTTCTTCTTAAGTAAATGGTAGAGACTTATACAAGTCCTTGCAGCTAATGCATGTCCCGGTGTCTCTAGTAATATAGCGTATCTCTCACTCCAATTTCTTGGGTCTGTTTCTAACTCGTTTAAAGGATTTGTTTCTTGCATTATTTCGTTTAGGTTGGTTAGTCCGTCTTTGTCCCAATCCTCGTTAAAATATTTTTCATTAATCATTCCAGAGTTTATTATATCCCTACTATCCACCATCTTTTACTCCAATTGTTGTTAAATAGCTTTTTTAAAACGTCAGCTTCTTCTTTTGAAAATTTTCCGTCAGCGTAGATGGAGTTGATGAGCTTTTTGCCTATAGAGTTCAACTCTTCCTTGCTGTAGTAAATCTTTATATCTTTTGGTATAACATTAATAGCCTTTTTATAAAGCTCAACGAATTTTAAAATATCTGAATTTCCGTTAAAAATGCCTGAAACGGTGTTAATATCGTTTGTTCTTAAGGCTAGGTTTAAGGCTTGGTTCCAATTCCATTCCCAGGGTTTAGCTTCACTTGGATTCAGGTTTGCTGCAAGATAAACTGTTTCTCCTAGATCTATTAAACCTGGGAGGCCGCCAAACAGGTCTAAGGCTTCATATGCTCCTAGGCAGATTAAAAGGTATTTCAGTATATCTCTCTTCCTGATAACCCTTATTCCAGCCCTCTTGAAGGCTTCCCTAAACTCCTTTCTGTTTGTAAGCCTTTTTATTAACTCCTTTTTAAAGGGTTCTTGATAATTGTTCAAAATCTCTAAAGCTTTTTCCGGATTAAGTTTTATAAGTCTTTCAGTTTCATTCTTTTTCCATTTCTTTATAAGGTTTTCATACTCTCTTTTATTTAGAGCTTTATTGGCTTTCAGCCATCTATGGGCTTCTTCAAAGATTTTTTCCCAGTAGATAAGATCATTGTTGCTAGCTATTTCTATGAGCTCTTTTAAGTAATTTAAGCTTTCCCTTCCATCAACTATTGTCCATCCTTTGGGTAGCTTGTATACTCTAAATTCTCCAACTTCTTCTCCGGTAATGGTTTTTTTCGAAAACCTATATCCATACTTCTCATTTCTTATAGAGTATCCATATCTGCTTAAAACTTCTTTTAAGCTTTTTTCATCCTTATTGGAAGAAAACCTAACCATGTTGGTAAAGCTTACAAGAGTGTTGCGGAGGTTGATAATGGGAATAGCATGGAGGAGATTAGGTAAACTGGGTTTGTTAATAAACTTCTAATAAAACTTGAAATACTTTCCTTTAAACCAGACTTTAACTCTCTTTCCTCCAAACTTTTAAAGGCTATGAAGGGCTTAAACAACTCTCCATTTAATTCTATCATCACTATTTAGTTAAACCCTAAATTAAATAAATCTTACCAGTATTTATAAATTTATCTTTCTAGCTTAACCCCACATAATTGGTATTGTGACAAATTAGTTGGTGGGAAATGTGATTGTAAAAGGAGGGGAACTGTGATTAACTATAATGGTAAGTCTATCTTTATTTCTTTTCTAATCTCTTTTCATGAGATATATTGGGCCTTTACTATGGTCGATCACTAAATATACATACTTTATACCGTCTGTTATGGGGTTGTGATATATGTCTGTTCCTCTTTCTGCTATTAATCCTTTTTTACAACAGTGAAGACCAAATAAATTACCAGGTCCTAAAAGTACATCTGAAAATTTATTCATCAAATCATTAACTATATATTGGGGTAAGCAAATTGCCCATTCTGCTCCAGGTGTACCTAATGGTACTGGTTCAATTCCAATATTCCAATTGGGAAAACCAAACCTTCTCAAAACATCTGGTGTTATATAGTTTATTTCCATAGCTTCAGTCACGTTAGGATTCCATCTCTCATACCCAACTATAAATTTAACTAAATCCCAGTATTTCCAATTTTTAGTTAAGTATTGGTCTAAACCGTTGTATTGGAGGAGATATGGGGTTGGATCTGGTTCATTGCCATGTTTGTAGGCAATTATATCTAAGAGTGTTTTCCAATCAATTCCCACATATTCTTTAATAGTATTATTTAATCCATGTGCTCCTCTATCTACTAACCAGCCATAATAAACGAACCTTGGATCTTTAGGTAAAACACCCTTTACTGGCCATTGAACCTTCCCATTTGGATATAGTTTGCTTATCTTTTGGTATTCTTTCCATGCTTGTAGTAGGCTTGTTTTTGCTCCTTCTATACCATATCTTTTAAAATGAAGTGGTATTTTCTTTATTAATTCAATTAACTCTTCACTAGTAGCCTTATCAATCTTATTCTTTTCTTCCAATATTTTAATAAAATTGACTACATCATTTATGGATTTTGCTTCATAAACTTGTCCTATACTTCTGCCATCCGTTGAACCATACTGAATAAGTTCATAAAGATCAGCAGCTATATTTCTTGTTATCCTTTTCTCCTCCCAAAACAACTTATCAATAACTTGGGAAAAGGTATGATAACTTTTCATATCCCAGGTAACAGGAGGTATGTAGAACAGGAAGAATAGTGCTTGTCTCCTCGTATTTTTGTTTGGGTAGAGTATGCGTAGTTTTGTTGAGTTCCACCATGGCATATCCCTGTTGTATAGCATTGTTTTGTTGAATATTGGCTTGGAATCCAATTCCCATTGAAGCATTATTAGATCCCAGACTTCCCTGCTGTATGGAGTGATATTCTTATTATAGTATTTGATTCCATAAGGCTTGTCGAATAGACTCCAACTATTAGCAATAACCTTAACATTAATCCCCTCAAACATCTCCGGATATTTTGAAATATCGAATCCACTTTTATTTATTAAGTATATTTGTCTTGCAAGTATCCAAATATTTCTAGGTACGTTGATTTTAAGCGAGTAATCGTTTCCATCAATGGAGTGAAATATTATTTGAGAAAAATCTACGAGTTTGGCTCCATATTTCTCGTTTTGTGTACAATTTATAAGGATTGATAATGCATTTAACTCTTCTGGTAAGCCATTTTTAACTGCTACAGCATACTCTCCTATCGTTTTGATCGTGGCATCAGTAGCTTTCCTTGAATCAAAGTTGAACTTTAAACTGAGTTGGACGGCATAATCTGTGATGTTAAGCTTGTCCTCGGCCATTTCCTCTAAATTTATTACTGTAAAAAGCTTGTCAACTAGTTTGGAGAAATTATCTACTCTACTTAGTTCGTCGTCAGTTATTCTACCATCCTCGGATTTTTTTATGAGATAGTTTAAAAATGTTTTTATCTCAAGGATTTTTTCATTTCTCATTAATATTTCATCAAATTTTCTCTCATTTATCTGCTGTATTCCATCTAAATCTAATGGCTTAACTAGATCCAAGTATTTCTTACTTAACCCTAGCTTTAAAGTATAAAATAGGTTTGGGTTCGGTCTAAATGGATCTGTATGATACTCGTTTATCTCATCTAAATTTAATAATTCATCTGAATCCCAGTCTTTGAAAGATTTAAGCTCATTATCAGTTATCCTACCATCCGAAACTATCTTGGAGAGATGTTTTAATACCTTTTCCTTAGCTTTAAATTCTGCTGGAAGTGAGTTAAAGTAGTCTATCAGCTTCTTTTCATTTAACTGCATCACTCCATCGGATTCAAGAGATTTAAACAAACTGTAATTCAGATCTTTATTCATTAGATAAGCATAAATTGGATTTGGCTTTAATGGATCCAGGCTATGCTCTACTTCAAACTTATCGTTTAGAGTATCATCGTCAGTATCTATTTTAAATGGATCTGTATGATACTTGTTTGTCTCCATCCAATCGGTCAGACCATCTCCATCACTATCCCTAGTCTTATACCAGTAATCCAATATAAAATATCCAGCTATAGCTGTAGATAAAACCAATATGATGTATGCATAAAAATGCTTATTCCTAGCCATCAAATTATAGATTAATATCCCAATATATAAGATTCACTTTAATGAAACACCGATTTGAGAAATATAGTATTTATAGATCTTTAGATGAAAACAATGCATACACATGTGTATGGCCAAAATGTAAAAGAAACAAGGATTCTGTTGTACTGCTGATGATTCATTAAGGGGCGATGCAGAGGGAGGGTAGGTGTGTTAAGGGGGTTTACAAGGGTAGGTATTTGTGTGATCCTGTTTTGCAGGAGTTTAAAGAAGTTAGACCGAAGAATATTTTAGATATAATCTTAAGCTTCTTCACTAATCTTTTTTAGCTGTAAGGTAGAAGGATTTCTCCCGTGGTGGAATCCATTCAACTATTTCTTTTACTCCATCTTTAAACAATTCATCTCTACAATTATGGAGGCCGAATGTGTTTCCAAGCCCTATTACTATTGAATTTTTACACTTGCTTACTAATGCATAAATAACAGGATCTGGAAGTACAACACCCCACTCATAAGGAGACGCGCCTCCAATATGTGGATATATGTCAATCCATGTAAACGGTATTCCCAATGCTGCAAACGTTTGTGGTATTCCGAATGTGTATTGTCCTGCTTCTCCAGGCCATACTGGATCCCATCTGTTTACTCCATACGCAAATACTATTAGATCCCATTCTGGAAAGATTTTGTTTAGGTATTGGTGTATTCCGTTGTATCTGTTTACTATTTTCATGAAATCTACAACTCTCATGTTTTTTACTCTATTAAATTCTACCCCAAGGAATTGTTTAAAAACAGTTGGTAGAAATTGTCCCCTATCTCCAATCCAGAGGTAATAAAACATTCTTGGATCTGCCCAATAGTATGGTGGATATTTACCGCACCTGACTTTTCCGTTTGGATATATGCTCATTATTTTTTGGTATTCTTTTGGTAGTTGTTTTATGAATAGTTTTGTTCCGTTTATTCCAAACACTTTTTTACCTGTCTCCATGTCTATTGCACGTGGTTGTAGATTCCAGAACAATAGTTCCGCTATAGTTCTGTTTACATCATCCCTTATCCATTCATCTTTAAGCTTCGTTGAATCGTATATCGGGAAATATATGTATCTTCCACTCCTATTACCGAACTGTGGATAGGAATCTGCATAATATTTCCATTGCATCATGATGGCCTCCCATATATTGTTATCGGTAAAAGTATAGTTTATCCCATCATAGAATCCAGGTCCATACGGATCGTCAAGCAAATCCCATCCATTCTGCAAAACCTTCCTATTAAGCCCCTCAAAAATCTTTGGAAAACTCAAAACATCATAACCATCCCTAATACATCTAGCTATATGCTCAACAAGCATCCAGAAATCCCTAGTAACATTACAACTCACAATCACAATCTTATTCCCATAGTAGTCAACAATCATCCTTGGTTCAAGGTCTACAAGCTCCCTATGCTTGTTTGCCGCATCAACTATCCCTTTCAATAACTCTGAATCATGGCTTGGAAACATTTTTGTTAAACCCTTACTATAGTTTCCCAGCAGCTTTGCAGTCCAATAACTTATATCTGTATTTATGTATGGTATGATTTTCCTAACAGCATCAATCCTTTTCCTCAAACCTCTATCCCTGTATATTTGGTCTAAGAGTTTTTCAGTTCCCTGATAGGTTTCAGCCTTCCTCAACAAAGCAATAAGAGTTTTTTGATCATCCTTGAAAAGTTTTTCCACCAGTCTTGGAGCAGAGTAATAGATTCTCTCAACCACGCTTAACGGAAACCCAGTAGTATGCGCTATTTTCTCAGTAACAGCCGGCCTATAGTTTATTTTTATCTTCTGTATCTCAGTCGTTTTGTTAAACTTATCTACAAGAATTATTTTAAAACTGTTTTCACCCTCATCTATAGGAACGATTCCATTCAAACTATATGTTCCATCATTTATTCCAGTTACATTCAAACTATACGTCCTGTTATTCAAAACCAAAACTCTTTTAGCAAGACCCGAAAATTCTTTAACCCCCAGATCGATGTAAAGCTTATAGTTATGTGGATAAAAGTTTTTATACACGATTTCCGGTGGAACAGCGAAAGTAACGTTTAAGCTTAACGGAACTACATGACTACCATCGCTAACATTTACATACAATTTATACAGGCCTTCAAGTTTATCATCAAAAGGTACCTGAGCTTTATAGAGAGTTGAGTTTACTTGAGTGAAGGTTAGAGATATTTTTATGTTGTCTGGGCGAATCATATATCCATAAATGTTTACTATCCCCTTATCATCGACAGCATTTATAGAAAAGCTCTTTGCCTCAACATCCAAGCTATAATTCTTTATTTTAGGTGGACTATCTATAGTAAGTGTATAGAGAAGCACTCCAACTATAGATAAGACTAATATAATAAGTAACAACTTACCTTTAGTCATCAAATATAATTTAGATTACTATTATATAAGATTCATTATCCATATCTCTTGCCGTAAGAACGGCACATACTATGCAATGATGGGAAATATTATGCTCGCTAAACTCAAATAGGAGTGAAACATATTGGTAGAGTAATTGCCATTTCCTATATTTATTCGCATCCAAGCCCTATATTAGATTAATGCATGGATTAAA
>CAZKAY010000024.1:0-1303 GCA_964550975.1 uncultured Thermoproteales archaeon
GAATTGCAAGCTTTATTTTAACCAATTTATTCCACCTACTTCATTAAATTATCATTAATATAATATTAGGAAATGTTATATCTATAATTTCCTATATTTTTTGGCATGTGGGCTTTATATTAGATTTATGCATGGATTAAACACATATTTCAGTTAAGAGCAATATAAATTATGCCTGGAGGCAAATACGACTTCAATTGGGCTTAAGCCGATCATCCTGCTCACTAAACTCGAATAAAAAGTGAAACATCTGTAAATGATAATACTTCTACAAATCTTAGAATATCTTTATTCAAAATATGGTAATGATAATTTATATTTATTAAGTTAATTATTGACATGAATAATTAACTTAATAATATACTTAGGATTCAAATTTTTATTTTTAGCCCATCATATGCCACTATTATATTATATTTACTGAGTTTTTCTTCTAATTGTTGATGTAATAGTCCTCCATTATGAGAAAAATGTGTTGCGATGAATATTGTGTCTTTGTCTGCGATCTTTTTACTTATCATTTCTTCCCTAACCTTTATTACTCCATTTACCCCCATGTGATACTTTACGCTATTTATTCCCCCATTTGTACAATCTAAAATTGCTAGATCCAGGTTATAGTTTTCCAGTTTTCTCCAAGTTTCTTCCGGAAACCATCCTGTATCATAGCCGTGTAATATTGTCTTATTTTTATCCATTATTAGATATATATAGCATTTTTCTTCCGGTGAATGATCCGCTAATAAAGGTATTACCTTATATTTTCCAATCTTATATGTATTCCACTCCTCTAGTAAATGTGGTTCAACTATGTTTTTATCAGATTTTTTATCAAATCTATTTAAGATCGCCTTAAATACATTTATGTTTCCATATATTTTTAGAGGATAATTTATATTTAGATGTGCAAATGGCCTTCTCCTCGTTAATAATTCGTTGATATAGAAGTGGTCTTGATGAGTATGGGTTATTAGTAAGTATTTTAGTGAACCTAGATCTAAACCATATTTTAATACATGTAGATATGTATCTGGAGGAAAATCTACCTTCAGTTCATTATTATACATTATTGAAGACCTTGTACGAATATTTTTACCACCAAGCTTTCTGGCAAGCATACAATATTTACATTGGCAGAAAACTCCAGGCCAGCCTTCGGCAGCCCCAGTACCTAAGAAAAATATCTCCATGATCTCACTTCAATAGACCAGCATCTTTTAGAGCCTTTATAGCATCCGGGTGTATCCTGAGCTTTTTGATTTCCTTTAAGGCGAACCATTTAGCATCTTTTATTTCATCTTCC
>CAZKAY010000024.1:1403-23984 GCA_964550975.1 uncultured Thermoproteales archaeon
GAGCTTTTTGATTTCCTTTAAGGCGAACCATTTAGCATCTTTTATTTCATCTTCCCTAATTTTAATCTCCTCACATAGTGGTTCAGCTAAAAAGAAAACTAGTACTATAGGGAGACTGAGATTCCTACTCTCTTTACTGACAAACACACTTACCAATCTTTTAATTTTCACATCGATTCCAACCTCTTCTTTTATTTCTCTTTTAACACAATTCTCTAGGCTTTCACCCATCTCTAATTTTCCTCCAGGAAGTATCCAATAACCATACCAAGGAGTTCTTTTCTTATGCTTTTCTAGTAAAATCTCTTTTCTCCTATTCAATATGATTCCACAGCAACCAACAATACTTAGATCATGTTTAGTAAAAATAGCCTTCTCCATCACCATCACTTATCAGACTTTCTCAGCAGTACTTATAGGCATATTTTTAATAAATTTTCCCTATCATTAATCTTTTTAAATGGTTCTTTTATAGCATTATTTCTCTGAGTTCACAAGTATTTTAGCTTGCTCCTCTTCTCTAGCAATCTATCTCAAGGTTATTTCTTCAATACTATAGTCCATTTATTATTTATACATATGTCTCAATATATAATCACTTACACTCCATTTGTTAATAGTGTTGTCAACTTAAGACTTATTGGGGAGTTCGTTCTCTAACATAATATATAACATAAAATTTAGGTGTAAAAATGAAGAAGTCTTTGGTATTATTAATTCTATTACTCCTGGTTTTTGCATTAGTTGCTTCTGGAATTGTTATATTTAAACTTGCTCAGAATAAAAGAGCAAAAAAGTCAGATTTATCTAAAGTAAAAGTTGCCATTCTTTATGAAAGAATCACTGATGGAATTTACCATCCTTCAAAGTTAAGAACCTATGAAGATTTGGTAAAGATTTTGAATGAAACGAATCCTGATCTAGTTTTTCGTGTTTGGTGGAGATGGACCCCTATTGAAGAATCTTTACCTTCTACAAATCCTGTATATCAGGCAGGATACACCTATCAACAGCTTGAAGAAACATTAACCAAACTTAAAAAGAAATTTCCAAGCACCCTTTTCATTGGAGCAATTCCAGCCCAAAGAATAAATTTTGAGGAAAGAAATCCTATAACGGGGAGAAGATACTCTGAGAAAGAAACATGGGAAATGGCTTTGAATCCAGCAAAATGGGGGATTAATTACTCGAAAGAAAAACTCCAGGAATTGGCTCAGAAAGGCGTGACCGGAGAATATGGCTACTTCCCTGATATTACTGATAAAGAATTTCAGGAATTATTCTTAAGCTGGGCTAAAAGGCAGATAGATGCAGGGGTTGATGGTTTGTGGATAGATATGCTTTTTGCCCAACCAAGATTTCTTGCAGAGATAACTAAAGATAAAAATCATGTTTCTGTAAAAGAAAGTTTGAAGGCCATTGATTACATTTTAGCAGAGATAAGAAAGTATGGAGAAAGAAAGGGAAGATATATCTATTTGGGGAGTTTTTACACATTTATAGATTTTCCAAACTATTCTCCTGACTTGGATTTTGTCACGGTTTCATTTAAAAGAAAAGAGATACTAAACATGACATTGGATGCAGAAAGATGGGATGAAATTATCTCAAAGGTGAGGAAAAGAAACCCCAATTTAATAATACTTGCAATTATAGACTGGGGCTTAACAGCAAAGACCCCTCTGGGAGCATTTAGCCAGGAGCTAACGCCGGAGGAGCAAAGAGAATTTCTGAAAACTGCTGATAAATTTCTCTCAAATAGAGGAGTAATTCTTGTATATCCTGTTCATGGTGGATTTATGGGTCAAGACGCAAAGATTCTATCTTTTGGAAGGTTGAAAAAATATGACTCTTTAGCTCCAGAGTTTAATACTTATAAGGTAATAAAAAGTTTGGCACAAAATAAAAAAGGAAAAAATAATTTCTGAAAATGGTGATAAATATGAAAAAAATTCTAATTATAATTGGAATCTTGGGAATATCGCTTCTCTTTGCCTTTTTAATAGGTTGGAGATATAAAAAGGAAAAAACCCTAATTTCTGAGACTGGTACAGTAAAATATATTCCTTTGGAAGGAGGGTTTTATGGGATTATAACGGATAAAGGAGATAGATATCTGCCGATAAATTTGCCAGAAGAATTTAAACAAGATGGATTGAAAGTAGAGTTTAAAGCAAGACTAAAGAAAATTGTTACAATCCACGGGTGGGGAAAACCGATTGAAATTTTGAAGATTAGGCGAATAGCAATTTATCATTTAGATGTAATTGATTTGAGAGGTAAGGATTATAAAACAAGATTGCTTGCTTTAAGCTTGCAGGGAATAGTGAATAGAAAGGAGCCGAGATTATATGTTTTATGGGAAAGCAAAGATAAATTTGGAAATCCTTCTAAGGAATGGCTTAAATACTATGAATCAAAGGGTTGGATCAGCTATGGAGAAATTTCCATTGAATCAGCTCTTAAAAAATATAGAGATGAAATAAAGGGATTTGTTGTCTATGATCCGAACTTCAGACATACAATTAACATAGCTACTACTATGGCAGGACTTTACGATATTTTAATTGCCCATCCAGATTTTATATCAATGCTAGAAAATCTTGGATTTAAAATGAAGGAAGATTTAAGAGGGAGATGGAAAGATAAATATGAAGCATATGAATGGCAACTTAACAACCTATTCCCTTATTGTAGCAAAGATGTAATTGCTTCGGCAATGCCAGTAGAGAATCCAATGACTCATAAGTTTGAGACGTGGATGGTAAGACCGATAAGGGATTACGTGATAATGAAAAGGGCCTGTGCTTTAGATCTAATTCCAAGTGAGAAAATGCCAAGGGATTATAAATTGCTTGAAAAATACTATAGAGGGATGAATCCCTATGCAATAGTTTTAGGCTATCCATTTACTCCTGCATTAGAAAGACCTCATGTAGAGCTTGCATCAAAACATGGCTTGCTCGTTTTACTTGCACATGCTACATCTGTTGACTTTTCCATCCACTCACAAATACCAGCAATCAAAACTTACAAGCAGGATCACGTAACTAATGTTTCCCTTAAGCCAGATAAGATATATATAGCCTTTGCTATGAGCGATTTAGGATTGAATACTATGCAAGATCGCTATTATGGTGCCTGGGATGATCCGAAGAGAGGAAGTATTCCTGTAAGTTGGTGGCTTGACGCAATAACCATAGACTTCTGTCCCGGCATTGTACAATATTATTTTGAGACAAAAACTAAAAATGATTTCTTTTATGGAGCTCATGTTGCTGGCAGGATAAGACCATCAGATTTCCCGGATTTAGAAAGTTATCTGGAAAGAGGAAAGAAATATCTTAAAGCATGTGATTTAAACATAGTTGCTTTCTCCAACCATGGAAAGTATGATGAGCGGGTGTTTAAAACTTATTCAAAGATATTAGACAATTGTATCGGATTTTTCTATGGATGGATGCCTGAGTATGAACTTAATAAAGGTGGTGATATATGGGTTTTCAATGATAAGGTGTGGATTGTTACAGCAGTTGGAGCTGAGAAAGATGTTCAAAAAACCGTTCAGAAAATTTCATCTTTCATAGAAGAACATAAAGAGAGACCCCTTTTTATAACGGTATTAGTTGTTTTAGGAAACTATCCAGATTTTACATTCCTTGAACAAGTTAAAAAAGAGGTTGACGAACTCTATCCTAACCAAATTAAGTGGGTGAGAGGAGACGAGTTAGTTCTTTTAGCAAAAAAAGCTAAACAGTGATAACATATATTCTAAGATTTTTCACTTAACCAATTTACCATTATTTTGATTCCCTCGCATATTTTAGGTTTTCCTAAGATGACCCAAAACCTTGTCCGGATAAATGTACCGATCTCTCATGATCAGAGGCAACTAAATGTGAGCTGAAAGTATATAGTTATGGGCATCTTAGGAAAACTGTATCTAAGAAATCCAGATATAATGTTATGTGGAAGAAATCTAGCCGAATTCCTATATCTGGAGAAGCTTGAAATACGAGTCTTAATCCAGAGAAATAGGGAATTGATGTTAGTAGAAGAAAGTTTCAATGCTATTGAACTAAGAGCTGAGGATTATTAATAGAGATAAAAATGTCCATCCGAGGAGGAAATTAGATGAAGAATGAATATGATCGCCTGCTGCAGATGAGGTGCGAGAAATGGGATAAACTGGTAGAAAAGGTTAGGAAAAATTTTAGCATCCCATTATTTGTCAGATTAACTATGATAAGGCTGGTAGAACTGTTTTATATGTCTTTACTCAAGAGTTAACCCTGAAAGAAAAGAAAGAATTTTGGGAAAAGATCCATTACAACTTCTAAGGTCTCAGATACATATGATTGAATCGATAATATGTTTAGAAAATTTAATGTCTCAACAAATATTGTGATAAGACTTTTAGCCTTATATCTAGAACCTTGGTTAAATATATCTCCTCTTTCAGACGGCATTATATCCTCATATATTGGATAAAATTTCCTGAGAAAATTTATAAGATTAGAGAATAACGTTATTCTAATGTTTAAAGATAGGTGTTGGACGTGTTTAAAAAAGTGGCACCAATGTTTCTTGTAGATGATGTTAATAAGGCTGTTGAATGGTATGAAAATGTTTTAGGTGCAAAACTTGAAGCCAGCTTTCCCGAAAATCCACCCTTTAAATGGGCATCTATGCTACTTGATGATATAGAAATTATGTTTTCACAAAAGAAATCGGCTCAAGAATGGTATTCTAAGAATGTTATAGTTGCGGAAAGAGCTAGCAACTTTATTGCGTATATTTATGTTAAAGATACAAACATTTTGTATAATAGGATTAAAGATAAAGTTAAGGTAATTATGGAACCTATAGATCAGTGGTATGGAATAAGAGAATTTGCTATTCAAGACCCCTTCGGATTTATTTTGATATTTGCAGAGATCTTAGAGTGAGAATTGTATATTAATATCAAGGATGAAGTTACGTTAATGATTAATATTAAGAGAAAATGGATACGGAATAAAAGATATGGGATAAGAAAAGTAGGTTATGGATGGCTAGTAAGGTGATTAGATGGGGGAGAAAAGCGTAGAAATCTTTGTTTCTCATAGTGAAGAGCAATCTTGGGATATACTTTGGAAATGGCTATGGTTTATAAGAGATATTTGGATATCCAATTATTGGAGAGAAGTGGAGAGCCGGATTGACTCATTACTCTCATTACTTGATAGATTAAATGTTAAATCTGTTTTAGATTGTTCATGTGGTCTTGGTTTTAAAACAATACTTTTGGCTAAGAGTGGTTATGTGGTTGAAGGATCTGATGGAAGCGCTGTTGCAATTAGATATGCACCACAACTTGCGAGAGAAAAGGGGATTAATATTAGGTTTTTTCATTCTCGTTGGGAGGAGTTAGGAGAGAAATGTGAATATACTTATGATTGTGTGTTTAGCGACTATTTTGATGAAATAGAAACATATCGTGATATGATAAATGCGGCCAAAGGTATTTATTCAGTTCTTAATAGAGACGGTAAATTCATATTCTACGGCCCTAGTCCTAAATATAAATCAAAATCAGATTTAAAGAAATTGATTGAAGAAGAGTGGAGGAAGAGAAGGAGAATTAAAATTTTGCCACCCTATAAAAAAGGAAGAATAAGGGTAATAAGTATCGAGATCGCCCAAAAGACTTCAGATGGTATTCGTGAAACCTATATCTTTCTCATCGAAAAACAAGATATGATGAAGGCTGAGATAGCATTTATAATGAATCCTCGAATTAAATGGACATTTCAAGATTATGCTAAAGTATTAAGTGAAACTGGATTTAAAACTGTTAATTATATTGATATTAAGGGAACGGGATTCATTGTAGGGGTAAAATGAATAAACTACTAATTACATGAATATTTAAATGTTTATTTCTCTCTACTAAAACTTACATTAGTTATTTTATATTGTTAAGGATTTGTCTTAGTAGTTTTTCACCTTCTTCTGTTAGATAATAGTGTGATAGTTTTCTTCCCTCCCTTTGTGGATTTATGTTTATTAGATTTGCTGCCTTTAACACGCCTAAATGATATGCAAGTAATCCTCTCTGAATCCCTATTTTCCTTGCAAGTTCATTGAAAGATATACCAGGATTTCTATATATAAGTAATATTGCCTTCAATCTATATTTATTGTCCAATGCCCCATATTTTATTAACAGTTTATGTAACTCATTATTTTCCATCAATATCTCCAAATTTAGTATATAATATATGGTATATAAAATTTTTTCTGATAAAAAATTTTTTACCTAAATGTCTTCCACTGTCTATATCTGGTTGCTAACTTCATAATTATATTCTCACATGAAGGAAATTTTCCCTCATATGCATAGACATGCCCATAAACTGCCAAATGAGTGAGATAGAGATCGGTTAGATAACCTTTTTCATCCCCATAGAGTGGATGATACTTACCTCTAACTAAAACTCTTAGTTTTAATGCTATCCTCTGATCTCTATGATACTGGCTGAATTCCGCTACAGATCCCCATGACTCTACATTTATAAATGCAAGCTCTACCTCACTATTCTTAAGTATATATTCTTCAGATAATGAAGGAGAAAGATCTTTCGGTAAATCATCTTCAGCTATTATTGCTAATATACCATTTTCTTCCAGCTTTCTCTTAATCCTCCTCCTCTCTTCTAAGCCTTTATTACCAGCACCCATTAAAAATACTATTAGAAAAGTTTCTTTAAGTAGAGACTCTATTTCCTTTCTTTTCAGATGAATAAAATCCCTAAGTTTCTTATCCAATATCACCCTTAATAATTAATGTAATAAACTTTTTAACAAAAATACAATAACTAAGAATTTAAACGAGCGCTGGGACAGATCTTTAAGTCAAATAGTGGAAGATATGGTGCTTATAATAAAAAATAATGTTCTTTTAATCAATATTTATTCAAAGAAAAATGCGCTTATTGAAATTAAAAGCGCATGTAATATTCACATTTATTGGAAGTAACTTAACGTAAAATGAATATGATATATAATATTATTGATTTTCCATTCCCTCATAATATAGATTCTCTATTTCTTTATCTGTTAGAGGTCTTGAATATATCTTTAACTCATCGATAACTCCATGAAAAAAAAGGGGGGAATGTTTTGTAATTCTATATCCCATTCTCCCATAACCCAATGTAAATAGTTTTTAACTGAAATATCGATAAATAAATATCTCATTTTAGGGTTTATATATGGTATAGCTATTTATAACATCTACTATTCTCCCCCTCGTTATGTTGTCAAAGCTCCAATAGGCTACTAAATTTTTTAGGTTTCAGAAATTCTATAAATTCCATCACCATATCCACAGTTTTATTATCTTCTTTAAGAAGATATCCTATTGTTCCATGTCCAGTTGGTAGTAGAAGTACTTTTACCGAAATATTATGTTCTTTAAGCCATTTCTCCATACATATAGCATGATGATTCGTCTTTCCAGCATATTTATCGAGGAGTTTGTCATAAATTCCATTGATGAGGAGAGCTGGAACCCTTTTCCTAGCCTTAAAACTAGTTTTATCGAAGGGCATCATATATTCTATGCTTACACCATATATTCTAGTTTTTTCTGAAGAGTTTGTAGACACATAGGATGCCCAATATCCTCCACTGAAACCTATGAATCCATCTATATACTGTGATATATCTAGACTTGGAAGTGGAGGCGCATATATGAGTAAAGCTCCGGCTATTGCGCCCGCCGAACTACCTATATATACAGCTTTATTTACTTTTATATTATTTTTATTAAAATATTCGAAGACAATTTTTATACCCTTCGATATATCTCCTAGCAGTTCAGTTAGATTCACCTTTGGACATACTCTATACTCAACACTAGCAGCGGCAAATCCCCTCTTCCTAAAAAACTCTACTACACCCATTGAGTTTTTGGCTAGGGCGCTCCCTCCGACAAAACCTCCTCCATGAACATATATTATTAGATCAACTGAAGTAGCATTAATAGGATATGTAAGAAAAGTGAAACAACGATTGTCATCAGCATATCTCAATATTATATTATAGTATCCATTATTTTCAGATAACTTGGCCACCGATATATTGCTTTGAGTACTAAATATATTAATATACCATAGATATAGAAAACCAACAGCGAGTATTGCTATTATTAGTAATGCTATAAGTCTCTCAGTGATAATTTTTAGCATTAGACCCCCTATTTCTATTCCTTAGATTACTTCTATGTGTTTAAAAACATAATGTACTAATGATACATACATTATTTCACGGCATGCCTGAAGATTTTAATTAAAAATATTGTTAGTTAGCTGATAGTTTATTGAGATAATAAAGGTTTTTTAGCAGAAAATATATTAGTTTATTTATGACAAGTCTAGATAAATCTTATTTTAAGAATCCACCAGATAGTTTTCGCGGCGTTCCCTTTTGGTCTATAAATGATAAACTTGATGCTGAAGAAATAAGACGTCAAGTTAGGCTTCTTAAGTCGGCTGGCTATGGAGGTGCATTCTTCCATGCTCGTGAAGGTTTAATTACCCCCTATCTTTCAAAGGAATGGTTAGATATATTTGCTTCCGCAATCAAGGAGGGTAAAAATACTGGATTTAATGTCTGGATCTATGATGAAAATCGCTGGCCATCGGGCTTTGCTGGAGGACTTGTACCTGCATTAGGACCAAAATATAGGGCAAAGGGTCTTGTATTAATTCCCGATTCTAAGGTTTATGGCGGCCCGGAGATAATTGCAAGGTTTAGATGTACATTAGATAAATATGGGATGCCGATAGCCTATGAGCCAGCTAAAGAGGGAGAAGAGGGAAGTAAATATTTATTTTTAACATTTGTTGCCTCAGTGGCCTCAAATGGTAGAGTATGGTATGATGGATTTAGTTATGTAGATTTGTTAAACTCAGAAGCTGTGAAGACCTTTATTAAATTAGGCTATGAACCTTATCTCAAGTTTAGAGAAGAATTTGGTAAACAAATTCCAGGAGCCTTTACAGATGAACCCAATGTTTCAGTAACCCCTCATCTTGAGAGACGTACAAATATTCCTCCAAGAGGACACCAGTATCCTATCTACTCAATACCATGGACAGATAAACTTCCAGAGATATTTAGGGAGAGGAGGGGTTATAATTTGCTTGAAAAACTTCCTGAACTTTTCTTTAATGTCGGAGACTATAGGAAAACTCGGCTTGACTTTTGGAGAACATTTACAGAGCTTTTTACAGAATCCTTTACTAAACAGATCTATGAATGGTGTGATAAATATGGGTTAAAGTTTACTGGACACCTACTTGCAGAAGAAACTTTATTATCACAAATTCATACGGCTGGAGCGATGATGCCAAACTATGAATATATGCATATTCCAGGTATAGATCAACTAGGCTATAGAATATGGTATCTCCTACTTACAGCTAAGCAGGTGGCCAGTGTTGCAAGTCAGCTTGGAAAAGACCGTGTACTTTGTGAAACCTATGGAGGTACTGGTAACTATCCCTCTTTTTCGGATCGTAAGTGGATTGCCGACTTTCTTCTCGCGATGGGTGTAAATTTATTTACACATCATCTCGTCCCCTACTCTATGAGGGGTAGGAGGAAAAGAGATTATGGACTTAACTTTCACTGGAGCCAACCCTGGTGGAGATATAATAGACTTATAGAGGACTACTTGGCTAGATTAAACTATATTCTTTCACAAGGTAGTAGAGTAGTCGAGATTCTGGTTATTCATCCAATGGTTGGTGCCTGGTGTTCCTATACTCCTGTTAATGAATCAGAGGTTAAAAAGCTTGACGGACTTTTTAGAAAGCTTTTGGAAAAGCTTGTTGAACTAGGTATAGATTTTGAACTGGGCGACGAACTCCTACTGGCAAAATATGCAGACATAACCGATTCCGGATTTAAAGTCGGAAGACAAGTATATAGAGTGGTCCTAGTCCCGTCTACTCCATGTATCCTTAATAGTACACTAAATCTATTGGAGAGATACGTGTCTAAGGGTGGAAGAATAATATTTATTGAACCTACTCCAAATCTAGTTGATGGATATAGGAATGAAAAATTAATACATCTTATCGAGAAAAGTGTTAGATTTAGAATAGAGGATTTAACGCTGGAAAGTCTTCTCGACAAACCTATAATTAAATTGGAAAGTGAGGGGATTGGAAAAATCCTTTACCATATGAGGAGAGTAGATAATCAACTAGTACTTTTCATTATAAATACTAGTAGGGAGGAGAAATTTAGGGTAAAAATTGGTGTTCGTGGAGAATGGTGTGTTGAAGAATGGGATCCGTTTACCGGAGAAATAAGGGAAATGGGCGCTACATTAAAGGAAGAAATGACTTGGTTAGATACAACACTTTATCCAATCGGTTCACATCTATTTGTCTTAAAACCCGGTAAACCCACTCCACCTAAACCTGAAAACGCTTTAACTGAAGAAAGGGTTTATGGTTCATGGAGACTAAAGCTATTAGATAATAATGTACTTGTAGTCGATTTTTGTGAGTTAAGTGCTAATAATATAGATTATGGTCTTCTATCAACCTATAAGGCTCAGAAAATTCTCTCCAATATGGGTGCTGGTACTAAATATAGGTTGAAGTATAGATTTATAGTTAAACGTAAACCGAGTGGAGATATGTGGCTTGTAGTAGAGGAGGGAGATAAATTTAAGGTTAAAATTAATGGTGTTGAAGTAAAATGGGATGAAGGACATTGGATTGACTGGAATTTCTTAAAGGCTAAAGTTACAGAAATAGTGAGGGAGGGTGAGAATATCGTTGAAATTGAGGGTATAATGAACCTTGATCGTTACATTGAACCAATATATTTGTTGGGAAGATTTAAGGTAGGGTTTAGTGGAGATAAACCATATATAGATGGCAATGTATTGGAGGAAGTTGAACTCGGAGACTTTACTCAAAAAGGATTGCCTTTCTATGCAGGCAGAATAGTTTTAACAAAAAAGATTAACATCAAATCCCCTAAAGTCTTTCTGGAACTTGAAGACCTTAATGCAGCATTAGCTATAGTTAGGGTTAATAAAGCGGAAAAATATGCTATCATACCTCCATATAGAGTAAACCTTACAGATATTGTACAGAGGGGAGAAAATGAAATAGAGATAGAACTTGTTGGGACATTAAGAAACGTATTGGGACCTCTACATCACGAAGACCCAATACTTCTCGTAGCCGAAACTTTTGAAGACGAAACTACATGGACAAATAAATATATTTTAAAACCCTTCGGCCTAAATTCTATCAAACTCCTATATCCAAAACTTTAATTTTTTATTATTAAATACCTAAATTTAGTATGTATAATACTAAATATTAGTGTTATACTTTAATATCTAAATAAATAGATTATGAAAACTTATTTGAAAAGATGATAAATAAAGAACTTATTATAACATTTAACAGTATTTTTCGTAGCAAATTATTTCATCAAGTTTTTTCCTAGACGTATAGGGAGTAAATGCTTTCTCCTTAGCCGGGTAGCCTAAAGGAGTAATAGCAACAATATTAACGTCATCCGGTATTTCTAGAAGCTTTTTTAACTTTTCGTTATCGAAAGCGCCTATCCAGCATGTCCCCAAGCCTTCAGCTCTTGCAGCTAAAATTAGATGTGTAAAAGCTATTGAAACATCAACTAGCATGCTTAGATCACCCATGTATCCACCTCTATTGTAATGTATGTTTCTACCACATGCCACTATTACTATAGGAGCTTCCGCGATAAAATATTGATGAGAACAATGTTGTGCAATCTTTCTCTTCAATGCCTCATCTCTTACAATAATAAATTTCCACGGCTGTCTATTCGATCCTGAGGGAGCTATTCTGGCTGCATCTAGAACTCGCATTAAAACTTCCTCTGAAACAGGATCAGGTTTATAGGATCGAACACTACGTCTAGTTTTAATAACCTCATAAAAATCCATAAAATCACCATACTATCTACTTTATACTATTATAGTAATTATTTATAATTTTAAATGAGAAAGATCATTAAAAACTATTAGTCTGGGTACAGCATATCCTGAACCAATTTCTTCAAGTGAGATAATCGTTACACCAGTTGTATCTATTTTTCCATGTACATAGATTAAGGGTAGCGGCCAATGTAGTAGGTAGGATAATAGAGTTAAGATCATACCTCCATGTGCCACTAAGGCTATCCTCTTATCCTTCGCCTCCTTAAACCTATAAAGACTTTTAACTCTTTCATAACCATATTTTTCCATAAGTTTATCGAAACCATTTGCTATCATATAGTAACTAGGTTTTAAGTATTTTCCTATATCATGTTCACCGACTCTAAACTTTTTCCACCAGTTGTGAGGAGAAGGAAAATCTTCTTTCAACAAGTATTCGATCTTTGGAAAATTCCAGGGGGCATAGCCTAAGTCTAAACCTATATCAATTTCTCTCAGCCAATCTAAAACAATTGGATCAATATTTAAAGCCTTTGAAATATATTTACATGTCTCCCTGGCTCTTCCTAAAGGACTAACATATAGATCATCTATTAATCCCTTCAAGCTCTCTGCTAATGCTCTAGCCTCTCTTCTTCCCTTCTCGGTTATTGTATCATTCTTATAATCTGGATCAGCATGACGTATCAATAATATCCTCATATTTCACCAAATCTATTACTATAATTATCATTATTTATAACTTACCACCTAAGGTCTATATTGGGATAAGAAACAATGATAAATTAGTGGAGGAAAATTATTTAATGTCTAGACTTAGTCTATAGATTTAAAGGCTTGTGGAATATTATCTATAACGTCTGTGGCAACTATATGAGGCCCCATTTTTTCTTCTGCTAGCATTCCAGCTAAACCGTTTATAAATGCTGCTGCACACGCAGATCTGAAAGGATTGTTTGATTGAGCTAAAAGCGTAGCAGTTATACCTGTCAATACGTCTCCAGTTCCACCCACCGTCATAGCAGGTGTACCAGTTCTATTAACCTTAGTATTTTTCCCATTTGAAATTATATCATAATGTCCTTTAAGCAATATAGTTATATTATATTTTCTAGCTATATCCTCTACATATTTCATACGTTGCCTCCAATCATCTCCAACAGATATTCCTGTAACTATTCTAAATTCACCTGCATGCGGCGTTAAAACAACCTCTTTACCAGAAACAATATTTATTTTTCCAGACAAGGCTTTTAATGCATCAGCGTCAATTACAGCCGGCTTACTCGTTCTCGACAAAAATTCTATAACAGCATTTTTAGTTTCATCTTCCAATCCTAGTCCAGGACCAATGGCAACTACATCTATTTTCTCTAAAAATTTTAATAGAATATCTATATGACCTGTATTTAGACATTCTCCCTTCAATGAATATACTATTAGATTTGGAGAAAATGCTCTAATAGTATTTGCGACAATACTTGGTGTTGCAATAATAACTATATCTGCACCAGTCCTTAACGCAGCTAATCCCGTCAGTACAGGTGCACCAGAATACCTATATGATCCCCCTATAACCAACACTCTGCCAAAATCTCCTTTCTTAGCAAGAGGATTTCTAGGAGAAACTATCGACCTTACATCACCTGGACCTACAAATAACTCTGCATCTATAGGTATACCTATATTTGCCACAATAATTTTGCCACATATCTCTTTATTCTTAACTAAACCAGTCTTTATTCCATGGAATGTTATGGTGATATCTGGCTTAACACATATATCATGAATAATACCTGTATCTGGATCAAGTCCGGAAGGAATGTCCACCGATACTTTAAATGCCTTAGATTCATTTATCCTCCTAATAACCGATGCATATGGCTCTCTAATCTTACCCCTAACTCCAGTCCCAAATATGGCATCAATGATTATATCAGCATTATTAAAAAGATAATCGTATCTCTTTAATTCGGATGAATCATTTATAAAATATATATTAATACTATACTCCATTTTTCTAAGTAATTCAAAGTTTCTTCTAGCTTCCTGAGTTCTAATTCTCTCTGGACGACCTATTAATAATACATTTACATTTCTACCTAGAGATGCAAGATATCTTGCGGCAACAAATCCGTCTCCACCATTATTTCCAAGCCCAGCTATCACCAAAACATTTTTACCTTCTCCAACATTTTCTGCAACACTTTTCCCAGCACTCTCCATTAAAATTCTAGGCGAAACACCTAGATAGAAACAATTTTCCTCCAATATTTTCATTTCAGCAGAAGTTATAGTATTCATATATAATAGAATAAAGGAAGAAAATAATATTGTTTACTAAAGCTCTTTAAATTTTAAGAAAAGTCAGAGAGAGATTTCTACCTTTTAGTAAACTAAAAAGTGAAAAATATATGTTAAAATAGAAAAAACATATTGGTGTTAGAGGATGTTGATAGTTAAGAAGATTTTCACAATAACAATTCTTGCAATAGGAATATTGTTAATGTTTCTTTGGAGCATTGTTTAAAACACGTCGAAAATATATGAGTAACGAAGAGTTAACATTTGTCTCCATTGGATGGGGGATAGGATTCATCTTTATTATTCTGGTATGGTGGCTGAATAAAAAGGATGGTGGACTTAAAAAATTAATTTTAATTTTTAGTAATATAATTCTGTCATGATAAATGTTAGTGTAAGGCTGTTAAAAAATTTTAAACATATGTTAAAGAAAAATTAAATTAAAAATAACCAATTATCTTTGTCCTAACATTAGAAACTTTCTGTCATTATTAAAACCTAATGGTGGAAAAGAGAATTTACTGTATTTGTTTATAAGATACGGGGCGTATCTATCTACTAGATCTCTGATAGCCGCCCGTATAGCCTCACTTCTACTTGGAAATATTCTTGCCTTCACTAATTCATCTAAAGCATATACTTGTTGCTCAGGTAAATGTACTGTTATTAGATTCATTCGTTTCCCTGTTCTCGTTTTCCCCAAGAATATCACCATTTTATATTATTATAGTATTATGTTAATTATATAAGAATCGGAATAATAATCGATCCATTAATGTATGACATATTTTTTTAAAAATTTACTTTTTGGCTTAAAAATTAATAAATTGTTAAAAAAAGTATAATATATAAATATCAATGCCTTCTTCGTTATGAGAGAGATCGTCTATGGAATCGTTTTAGAAAAAGATGGTTATCTTCTCAGTAAAATGTTTATATGAGAGAATTTTATTCTGATTAGGTGATACATTGTGAAGAAAAACGGGCTTTTTGCTATACTATTTGTAATTTCGCTTATATTTAATCTAGTTGCTGGCTACTATATAGCTACACTCTCATATCAAATAAATTATATGAAAGGTATTTTAAATGAAGTTATTCAATACAATGATCAATTAAAAAAAGAAAATGAAAAACTTAGAAATGAAAATCTTGTTTTAAAAAGGACAATTGAAATATTGAATAGAACTACATATTATTCCTATAATGTTTCTTACGAGGGCGCCGAATGGATAAACATTGTCGGTGTCTATATGGTTAGGAAAGGCTTCTTCGAAAGTGAGTTAAAAGGAGTTGTAATGAAAGCCTATGCAAAAATTGTTCCTGGCAGTGGGAGAGTTTTCATCGCTACTACTCCCAAAATAGGGATTGATTTACAAAAGTCTGTTGAAACTGCCTTTAATGTAGCTAAGAGAATTGCTGGGATAAATAATAGTATTGACCTGCAGCTAATCATTGTAGCAAATAAGTCTATAAATGTTGTTGATGGTCCTTCAGCTGGGGCAGCTATAACAGTCTTAATTATAAGTATGCTGCTTAATAAGAGCATTAATAGAGATGTCTTTATGACTGGTACAATAAATATAGATGGAAGTATAGGTCCTGTTGGAGGAATTTTTGAAAAGGCTTTGATTGCAGCGAAAAATAATGCTACAATTTTTCTTGTCCCGAGAGGACAGAGTAAGGTAATCAAAATGGTTAAGAAAGAAGAAAAACATGGTTTTGTAACAATTATACATTATACTTCAGTTGAAGTAGATCTGGAGGAAGAGCTTCGGAAAATGGGATATAACATTACTGTAATAGAAGTTGACAATATTATGCAGGCATTAAACTATTTCCTCCATAAATAGTTATATTATCTTGCTATATACCTTTATCCCGCTTACTTCAAGCCTTCTACTACAGTTTATACAGAATGCCGCTCTCTTAAAATCTGTATCCATTATAGTATTGCTAAATTTCATAACACATCTAGGATTTCTACAATGTGTTAATCCAAAGGTATGGCCAAGCTCATGTAAACATTCCTTTAAAATTCTTTTTAAAAATTTATGTTTATTATGCTCTTCGCCCCAAAATTCTGGTCTAAGTCTCTTCAGAAACACTAATGCTATCCTATATCCAGCTATACCAAATATAAAATTATATCCATAACTATATGCATCTATATCAGCTATACCTAAAACTCTATCATATCCATTGATTATTTTTCCTAGGGAATAGAATATGGGTTCTGCAAGATATTGATTACGGCTTTTGTTTAAAAACTCATTTCTTAATTGAAATATTTTCTCAGAAATCTCTATTGATACCTCAATGCTCTTCATAACATTACTCCTAATATATTTCAATATTTCTCTATCAATATATCCTATTGGCTGTAAAAGTATTCTAAACCCCTTGATTTAAATCACCAATATATTTAGTATTTATCATTTATTATATTTCAATACATCGTCAAGAAAGATATACAATAGTTATCCTTGTGGAGATAACTGTAATATATAATTATATATTTTGGTGTATTATTCTAAAAGTATTCAATTATTTTGGTAAATACTCTTTTTATCTTAATATTTAAATGTTAATTTGGTGCTAAAATGGAAATCGAAGAGACGTTTGATAGTACTATTAAAGGGATCACTAGATTTGCTTTAAATGTTACATTGGTGTTAATTAATATTGGTATTGCATATATATTATTAGAAGCTTTTTTCACAGGCTCGATACAGAATTTATTAATACCTTTGTGGATGATAATTGTTTCCTCGCTAATATACATGGTTATGATAAATTTTGCTGTATACAGGTGGATTAAAAGCGTTGTTTCAAGCAGATTTTTAACATATACAACAACATTTCTAATGTTTTTATTAAACATTATATTTTATACAAATATATTGTCTTCAACGATGAATATAATGGCATTTAAAGTATCATTTGATACAGAGGTATTGAAGAATAATCCATTGCTCATAATAGCTATGGGACTTATAGTAATGCAGGTTGTATCATTAGTGGGTAAAGATAGAGATGAAGATGACGAAATAATAATATCTTAGTTAAAAAGATAAAATAATGAAAAGGCAAAGTTCATTAGATAGGAAATGGAATATAAATTAATTGATGAAAACATTTGACATAGTATATATGCTATATAATTTGGCCCTACTCGGAGCTATAGACAAGTATATACTCATAAATAGCATTATGTTCTCTAAAATTATTGGATGTTCTCAGCAAACAGCTTCTCGAAAACTAATATTATTAGAGAAAATGGGTTATATTTCTAGAATCGTTGATAGAAGGGGACAATATATACGTATTACTAAACAGGGATTAAATATTCTTTTGAGAATGTATGGAGAGTTAAATAAGCTTTTCAATAGAACAAAGGAGTACTTAATTTTACAGGGTAGAGTTTTTACAGGATTGGGTGAAGGCGCATTCTATGTAACGATACCATACTATTATAGGAAATTTACAGAGCTTTTAGGGGATAAACCATATCCTGGAACATTGAATTTAAAGTTATTACCAGAGAGTATAGTGGTTAGGAAAAAGATTGAGTTAATGGATGGAATTGAGATATCGGGGTTTAGTGATGAGAAAAGAAAATATGGTTCAGTAAAATTCTATAAAGTATTCGTTGAGAAAAATATTGTTGGAGGCCTACTTTTAATCGAAAGAACACATTATGGTCCAGACGTCATCGAAATCATTTCGCCAAAAAACCTACGTAAAACACTAAACCTAAAGGATGGAAACATAGTAACTGTGAAAGTATTTTTAAAACAAGTTAAATAATTAGTTATTTAATTTGTTTAAAATGCCCCAATATTGGCTTCGGTCTTTTAACTGGCTTAACCCACTTTACAGCATTTATAATTACTCTTTGTACATTTTTATCATAATATATTGGGTATGTTTCATGTCCAGGTCTGAAATAAAAGATTTTGCCCATACCTCTATAGAAACAGCATCCACTTCTAAATACCTCGCCTCCTTCAAACCAGCTTATAAATACAAGTTCGTCTGGAGGAGGTATATCAAATGGTTCTCCATACATTTCTGTATGTTCGATCTCAAAATAATCTCCTAGTCCTTCAGCTATAGGATGCCATGGCGCAACAATCCATATTCTCTCCATTTTACCATCCTCCCTCCATTTTAGACGACATGAAGTACCCATAAGTCTTCTAAAAATCTTCGACATATGTCCTGAATGTAGGACTATGAGTCCCATTCCCTCAAGCACTCGTTTATAGACTCGTTCCACAATAAAGTCATTCACTTTATCATGAGCTCTATGACCCCACCATATAAGTACATCTGTATCTGCCAGAACCTTTTCCGTGAGACCGTGCTCAGGTTCCTCAAGTGTAGCAGTTCTAACGATAAATCCTTCCTTTATAAGAAAATCTGCAATAACTCTATGCATACCCTTGGGATAAATATTTTTCGACTCAGGAATATCTTTCTCGGAAATATATTCATTCCATACAGTTATTTTAATCTCCTTCATTTTCTCACCCTATTAGATATAGCTTACAAAGATTAAAAAGTTTATTAGATATGAGGTGTATTTAATGCTTGATAGGATCGATAGCAGTATAATAAGGATATTAATGGATAACCCTAGAGAATCCATCTCTAATATCGCATATATGTCTAAGAGATTTTAGAAAAAATTCCAGAATGGAAAAATAGGATGGGCTACTGGATATAATTCCCTTTCAATGCCATTAGCTGCCGTAATACTATATAACTATGGTATATTATTGAGTCCAGCAATAGGAGCAATATTAATGAGTTTAAGCACGGTATTAGTAGCTATAAACGCCATATTTTTAAAATATAGATTTAAAGCGGAGTGAAAGATATTAATAACTTCTTTAAACTTATAGATTATAGCCGAGTCCTATATTAGTGAAAAATTACTTGACAGCTATATTAATTACCATAAGAGTTTTATTTAGGTATTATATAGTTATATGATAGTGCTACTACCACGTATATTGATGGGGATAATAATGCCTAAAAAAATATTATCTATGAGTGAAGCGCTTTCAAATCCAACTAGAAGAGAGATATTATTATATGTTATGGAAAATCCAGGAGTTTCGGCTCGTAGAATTTCTAGAGATCTCGATATAAGCATTGGAAATCTATATAATCATTTATTTATCTTAAATAGGCTTGGAGTATTGAAGATTGAAAGAAAAAACAATGGAAGAAAATTCTCTATATATTTAAATCAACATATACTCATAAGAAGGTGAAGATATTGATTAAAAGACCATTTCTTTACGCTAACTATGAAGATATTAAAAGTGGTAAGACTACCGATATATATTTTATAAGAACTATGAGAATACTTGATGAAGAAAAACTATCTAATACAGAAGTATATATGGAGCTAACTGTAAGCAGTATGCCTGAAAACTATAATTGGGCTATTCTAGGTGGATTAAGAGATGTTGCAAATCTTCTTAAAGGACTACCAATAAATGTTGACGCGATTCCAGAGGGAACAGTATTCTATAAAAAAGATTTTTATGGTATAAAAGAGCCTATAATGACCATTACTGGACCCTATGGAAAATTTGCCTTATATGAAACACCTATCTTAGGTTTTCTTGCAATGGGTTCAGGTATAGCTACAAAGGCTGCCAGAATTAGAAAAATTGCTGGGAGAAATACATTGATAATCTCTTTTGGTGCACGTAGAACTCATCCAGCAATATCACCATTCAATTCATTTTATGCATATATTGGTGGATGTAATGGTGTCTCATGCATTCTTGGAGCAGAATTTTTAGGTAAAAATCCTGTTGGAACTATGCCACATAGCCTCATAATTATATTTAAGAATATAAGGGGGAGTGAGGAAGAGGCGTGGAAGGCATTTGATAGAATTATGCCTAAAAATGTTCCAAGAATATTTCTTACAGATACATATACAGATGAGGTTGATGAGTCGCTGAGAGCCGTGATATCAATCGGTAAAGAAAAAACATGGGGTGTTCGTCTAGACACACCTTCCTCTAGAAGAGGTAGTTTCACTGATATAGTTAGAGAAGTTAAATGGAAATTAAAGGCTAATGGATTTGAAAATGTAAAGATATTTGTTTCAGGAGGTATAGATGAGGATAGTATTCTAGGATTAATTGAAGCTGGTGCAAGTGGCTTCGGAATCGGATCCGCTATAGCAAGTGCAAAGATAATAGATATTGCTATGGATATAACTTCTATTAAAAAGGATGGTAAATGGATTCCTACAGCTAAGAGAGGTAAGTTTTCTGGTAGAAAGAAAGTCTATAGATGTATGAAATGCATGATTGATGTTGTTAGACTAGAAGATGAGATGAGACCTAGATGCCCAAAATGTGGAGGGAAAATGGAGGAATTATTAAAACCATTAATTAGAAATGGGAGAATTGTAATGGAATTTCCATCACCAGATGAGGAGAGAGAATATGTTTTAAATCAGCTTGAAAAAATCTCTCTCTAATACTCCGATATCAGATCTGAAACATCTTTCAACTCTCCTATAATCCCCTTAAATCCATTAAATATATCATATAGCTCACCATGTGTCGTTTCCATTATATCATCAATTTTATTCTCAAGTTCTATCAAACTTTTTATACACATTTCATCATAAACTAAATTTCTATCTGTAACTATTTGGATCAACTTTTTCTGAATATTCTCAATATTCTTTGAATATATTTCTATAGACTTCATATTTTTCTCGGATATCTTTATCCCTCTTTCCACTATTTTCTTTGCTGATAAAGAAATTTGAGTGGAATAGTCTCCTATCTGCTCAAGATTTTTTGCAATCATTCTTAGGTCTAGGAAAAATCTCTTATCCTCCGATGATATCTCGGGACTGGATATTAGCGTCCTTAAAAGTCTGACTATTAGAAAATAAAGTCTATCAACTCTATCATCCCTCCTATAAACTGATTCAGCTATATCTATATCCCATTCAACTAAAGCCTTTATAACATCCCTATACATCGACCTAGATATAGAATCCATTCTCCTCAACACAAGTATCGGATCATAATCACTTCTAATAAAGCATTGAATCAAAACTTTATTTTCATCCTCCTCAACTATTTCTACACCCACAAGAACCTTAAGAAGATCATCTAGAACATCTAAATATTTTTTAGACAATCTATCCAAAGATATTTCTATTATATCACATCCAGATAAATATGCTGCCAAAACCTTTCTAATCAAAATATCTCTATCCCTAACATTTATCTTAAACTCTCTCTTAGGTTTTGGCTGTATAGTTGGAGAAATTTCAACAAACCTTCCATCCCTAATATTTACATATACGTATGAATTTTCAGACAGACCCTGGTTTAAAACCCATTTCTTAGGTAATGCTATATAATAGCTACTACCAATCTTTATAATTTTCCTCAAAACCATAATTATCAACTATAAATTTAGTTTAACTATTATAATTATATTTAATTCTATATATATTGTTTAAATATCCTCTATAAATAATTTTGAGAAAAATGGATAAGTTTCTGATGCATATAAATACAATTAATTAAGTAAAGTATAGAACATAATAGATTAGAGACACTATGGTGAAAATAATTACTGTTTAGCCTTTATAGCTGCATGTGCAAGTATTTTTGCTATCCTAAGAGGTTCAGGTATAGATCCATTAAGAGTTAGCCTGTTTAGTGCAACAATCGCCTGTTTTTTATCGATTCCAATATATCTTATATATACTTTATATCCAGTTTTAATTTTAATCATCTCCCTCTCTCCAAGCTTTCTATATAATTCTAATCTCTCTTTATAGTCTTGTGGAAAATATTTTTTAATGTATTTTTCAATTCCCTCCGATTCCTCATAGCTTACAACTATTATGGGTTTTCTAATACAATTATATAATTTATATATATCGACAATATTATACCATCCAATTATAGCTCCATTAAGCATTATAAGATTAATATCATTTCTATTCAAATTTCTATACATAGACAATATTCTTTCAGTTGAATCAAATCCGCCTACAGTTATATATGTAAATGTAAATCCATCTATAATTAAATCACTCCTCATAATAACTCCGGCGAGAAGAGAATATTTGTGAACACCTCTAACATAGCTTTCAGCTATGCCAAGTGTTCTAAAACCCTTTTTAAATACACTAACCATCCATAAACCCAATAAAATATTGACTCAACTATTATTTAAATTTCCCAATAATGTTATAATATATATTC
>CAZKAY010000025.1:0-18769 GCA_964550975.1 uncultured Thermoproteales archaeon
TTTAAACAATATTGTGCCCTAACCTCCTATACTTTAACTTTTTTATAAGCTTTCTTCTAATAGCACTTTTAAGAAAATCTATCACTTTCTTCTTAAGGAAAACTATATCAGAGCGCTTATAGTCCTCAGGATAAATGGATTCAATACACCAGTCACTTACATTGAAAATCATCTTTAAATTATCATAATATACAGCTATCCTATATTTTTCTAGATCATTTATTTTATCCGAAACAGACCTTCCATATGGTATATGAACTCCATATGATTCGGAAAACACTATATCTGAATAGAGAATATCATCGCTATTTATCCTACCATTAACCAGGGCAACTATAAATTTCTTGAAATTAACTAAACTAATATATTTGAACTCATTTTCAGATAATCTTATACTAATATTTTCCGGATATTTTATTAAAAGTGGGATTTTTAAAAGTTCATCATATAAGAAAATTCCATGCCCTATTCTCTTATATTCACCCAATAATTGACCATGATCACTCGTTATAATTATCAATGAGCGATCAAACTCATTGTACTCCATGAGTAAATTAAGTAATTCTATAATCTTAGAAGAAAGATATTTAGCTTGATCCCTATATTTCATTTTAAATATAGATATAACTCTTTCATCAATTTCTTTATTAAAGAGAATATTTTCAAAAAAATATTTTTTAAATATCAGTTTCCTTGAATATGGTTCATGCATTTCCATAAAGTTTAAAAATATGAATCTTTTCTCGTATCTTTTTTCCAAAAATTTTTTAAGCTCAGGTAAAATTTTTCTAACTCCCTTATCTTTAGGCCAGTTATTCATTCTCATATAAATTGGATGGTACAGTTTTATTAAAAAGTGATTTGCGGCATCCTTAAATAATAATTTATATTTTCTTTCTTTAAGCAGTGCCTTTAATAACTCCTTTTTACCCCCAGAACTCAATTCTAATTTTATTTCTCTCAACTCATCTAAATCATGATTATTCAACAAAGGGAGGGGGAGAGAATAGTCATGAAGGTATAAGTATTTAAATCCGGTGAATCCGAAATGAGGCGATATAAGCGGATTCGCAGATAAAAGATATGTAATATATCCCTTACTTTTTAGATAAACATTTAATATAGAAGTTGACTCTAACTTTACATCGGTAATCTTCCTATTTCTACTTTCATGTACTCCATGTATTAATGGATAATTTCCTGTAAAAATGGATGCGTGTGCAGGTGTAGTCCACGGAGAACATGATATAGAATTTTTATAAAAAATAAAACCATACTTGTTTACTAAATTGTTTTTAAAGTATTCGACATAATCTTCTCTCAACGTATCAAGTACAATAAACACTATATTTGGTTTTTCCATAAATATTCACTTATTTCTATTTTAAATAGATTGATAAAATTATCTGCTGCCAAATATTATTTCATAAAGCATGCCAAGAGTTCTAACCATCTGTCTTACAGTTTCAACTAAAGAAAGAATAAATGCATCTGAAAAATTTATATCATCTAACTTTATATATCTCATAAAATAGTGAAGCCATATTAAAAGTTCTAGTGGGAAAAAGATAAGTGAAAAAGTAAGTAAAATGTTTTTCTTCGTCCATAGTTTTCCTTCAATAGGATGTTTCCTAGATATATGTACATAGCTTCTCCCATATCTAAAATTTATCTTCCAAAACCTCTTCCCTGTTTCAAGATGATCAACATAATGTTCTAGATAGGAAAGTTTATATCCGGCCTTTCTAATCCTAAAACTTATATCAGAATCCTCTTTGGCAAGCCTAAAGTAGGGATCAAAGCCACCGACTTCTCTAAGCACACTTTTTCTAAAAACTGTACATGCAGTATGAGTTGCTATTATTTCTTCGGGATAAGGCTTTTCTTTCCAATGTAGATGAATAGCTAAATTTTTTGTCTGAAACTTAGCCAAAATACCTCCTTCACTACATTTTGGCTTTAACTTTGCCCCAATAGCTCCTAGTTTTCCATCTTTTTCTAAGATTTGTAAAGCATTTTTAAAAAAATCTCTATCAACTATTACATCACTATCAATCATTGCAACATACTTTATATATTTACTAGTCCTCCTCCAACCAAGATCTCTCGCGTATCCTAACCCTCTCCCCTCATCATATAATATCTTTATATTCAATCTATCTCTAAAACTCTCAACTATTTTTAATGTATTGTCTTTAGAGCCCCCATCCACTATTACTACCTCTCTTGGTATATAGCTACTCTTAACTAATCCTTCCAATGTTTCCCTAATAGTTCTCTCAGAATTTTTAGTAAGTATTACAGCCGCAAGCATATATTACTCATAAGAATCATTAATTTAAAAAGTTTTTGTAGCTCCGTAGCATTAACAACCATTATTATAAAATTACTAGTATTTTCCCATACTATCCATACATAAAAAATTCATGGAAAAAAGATATAACAAATATTAAATAGCTAACTTATTAATTGATTATTTAGGGGAATTGATGGAGAAAACTAAGTTTGGAATATATATTCCTAAAGACTTATTAGTCAAATTAGATGAATGCATGCGGTCGTTGAACATCAATAATCGTTCTAAAATTGTGCAGGAAGCATTACAATTATTTTTATTGGAACATGGATGGAAGACCGATCATAAGGTTAAGGGTATAATTGGAGTTGTTTATAGACATGGAAAATGCGATATAGTGTTAACTGAAATACAACATGAATATCTAGAAATAATAATATCTACAATTCATATACATTTGGATAGGGAAAGATGTATGCTTGCCATTATAGTAGATGGAGATGGAGATAGGATAAGAAATTTAATAAGTGAAATAATGAATATAAAGGGAGTGAAAATCGTAAGACCATTAATCCTTAGTCTAGCTACCAATAATACGTTTTATAAGAATTTTATCGAAGAAAAATCTAAATAGGTATGAAATAAGTAGGATTAGGGATGAGAATAAAGCTATAGTTGCACCCACCGGCAAATCAAAATAATAACTTAATGCTAATCCAATTAGAGATGAAATGGATCCATAGAAAATCGACATTAATAATTGATTTCTCGCATTTTTGGATATTTGTATAGCTGATGCCACAGGATTATAGAGAAGGGAAAATACTAGAAATCCCCCAGTAATTTTTAGAGTGAAAGCTATGGCCACTCCGGTAAAAGAGAGAAGTATAAGTATATGTAAACTTACATTTATGCCTTCTGCATCCGCTATTTTTCTATCAAATATTATTGCATCTATCTGAGACCTATATATTGAAAGATATATTATAAAAAGCACTATTACCCCGCTTAACAATATAAGTTTTGATGGAGTTACCGCTAACAAGCTTCCCCACAAAACAACCGATAATGAAGCTGTAGACAAGACATAGATATTTGAAATATATAACATTAATAATGCTATTGAATTAAATATAGAGAAAAAAATCATGCTTATAAGCTCCCATCCATACTTTATTCTTGAATAAAATAGACCTATAGCTATTGAAAATAGTAGAGAAAATATTAAAGCTACATATATTATGTCTAAACCAAGTATTAATGCGAGCGATGCACCGGCTAAAGCTGCATGAGCTATGCTAAAACTGAGCGTAACTATATGAAAACGCTGAATATAATATCCGATGAGTCCACAAAAACCTCCGCTTAAAAATGCAGCTAAAATTATTGGGAAAAACATATTATTCACTTATTTTCTCAATTTTAACTATCTCTCCATCTTTCATCCATATAATTTCATCAACTATATTTTTCAGAGGATTGATATCATGGCTCACAACTATAGCTGACGCCCCATTTTCTATAACATATCTTTTAATAATATTAGAAATATTTTCCCTCGAACTCTGATCTAAACTAGAGAATGGTTCATCTAAGAAAATAATCTTAGGCTTCCTAGCAAAAGCTCTAGCTATATAAACTTTTTGTTGCTGTCCACCGCTAAGGCTTCCAATAGGCTTATCTAATAAATTTTCTATATTAAATAGTTTTGCAGACCATAATATACATTTATTAATTTCGGATGAACTTTTTTTGAAAAATGTTTTTTGTAATGCGAGTCCAAATTCTATAACCTGCCTCACAGTATAAGATTCATAGGGAGGTTTCATAAAATCCTGGGGTACATAACTACATTTCCTCCTTACCTTAACTATATCTCTACTCTTTGTATCAACCCCCAATAGATAAGCCTTACCTTTAATGGGCTTAAGTAGTCCAAGACATGTTTCAATAAGAGTGGTTTTCCCAGCACCGTTTGGCCCAGCTATAAGAATAAATGAATTAGATTTTAAGATAAAATTTATATTTTTTATAGCTGGCTTACCTGAACCAGAATAAGTTACCCATACATTTTCTAATCGTATATCTTCTCCTCGAACAGATTGCATGATGGCTCTTCCTCAACAATTTTACTAAGTCTAATCAGTCCTATCCTATCAATATCCATCATTAACTTGACTATACTTTTCTTTAACCGTATTTCAAGCTTTCTACCACTTATTTTATTTATAAAGATATATCTAATATTATTTACATCGCTCTCTCTAAGCTCCATATTTAATTTACCTATAGTACATTGGGTTGATGCTTGAATTCCATCAATAGCACATGTATATGGAGTTTTTATCGGAGTATATATTATACAATGAAGAGAGAAAATATTTTGGGGTCTAAGTATTTCACAAGCCCTTAATCCAGCTTTATATCCTATTATTAGCCATGGACCTCTATGACCATGTAGTTTTATAGCTTCCTTTAAAGTAAGTCTAGAAAAATTGTTCATGAAATCACTCTATTTTCTTCTAATTTTCAATATTAAGCTAACACATATAATCAATAGAACTATAGCTAATATTGAAGAAACTATTGTAATCATTCTCCACATTTTAATCTCTTCTCTTAATCTATTAATCTCCCCCTTAAGCTTGGCCTCCATTATAGCTTTACCAAGTCTTTCAGCATTCCACTTCATAACCATAGTCATATTTTTAAGTTCCGGGGAAATACCTGGAAAATTTGTTAGAGAAACCTCTACACCACCTATTGTCGAAGCCAGTTTTTCTCCAAATTCTACTCCACTTTGAATATTATCTATAATAAGAACAGCGCCAGCTTGAGAGGCATTTTTAACAATATTTTCATATTGTCTCATAGAAATTTTTTCTGGGGGTCCATAAACCGCAATTATTTTAAATCCAAGAAAATTTATGAAACCTTGCTGCCACGCCATACATATGACTGGAAAATCCTTAAATCCATGGTCTAAAGAATATTCGATTAAATATTCTTCGGTCTCATTTATAGCCTTCAAACATTTATATAGATTTTCAGTTAAATTTAATTTTAAATATTTTTCAAGCATATTTGCAATTAAAATATATTTTTCTCTAAGCTTCTCCGGAGTATTCCATGGACCAGCAACCTTTATTATCGTAGCATTGCTTCCAGACGCCATCTTCAAATCATTTATCCATGGTTCGATTCCATGAATAAATATTAGACTAGCACTTCTGAACATGTCTATATCGCTTGGTTTAATATCATAATGCGCTGGACACACAGCAGGAGAAGAAATAACCTCAACTATAACTTTATCTTTAGCTAAATCGTAAACTATGCTTGAAAGAACTGTTGTAGTACAGACAACAATGGGTTTACTTGCGTTACTACTAAATGATATTGGTGAAAGAAATGATAGGAATAAAATGAAGACAATATATTTTAATCCACCATGAATTGAAATCATATGTGCACCTAAATGCTTTATTGGTACACATAATTCACCATATCTGCCTAATAAATTTTATTAGACTATCTATACTATTTACTACAATATCTCAGTGATCTGGATGAAGGTTAGTGTACTCATTCCGGTATACAGGGACTCAGATCTACTAGAATCCCTACTTAACGATATACTTAGTGACACATATAATGATAAAGAAATTTTTGTAATTATAGATGAACCATCTAAGAAGAGCTTAAAATTAGTTGAAAAGTATAGAGAAAGAGTTAACTTTATTTTAAATGGTTTAAGAAAAGGTAAAGTTTGTGCATTAAATGATGCTGTTAAAAAATCTAGTGGAGATATTCTTCTCTTCCTAGACGCTGATGTATATTTGAATAACTGTAAAAATTTTATTGAAAAAGTTGTTGAAAACATTAAAAATACAGATTTAGTTGAGATAAAGAAGAAAGTTATTATAAGAAATTTTTTGACAAAACTTGTAAGCTACGATTATATGAGTTTTAATTTTGTAAATTGGCTTTTCTCTAAAACACTTCACAGATGTATCGGTATAAATGGCGCGGCATTCGCAATTAAGAAAAAAACATTTTTAGAACTAGGAGGATTTAAGAGAGTTATATCCGAAGACCTTTATCTTGGCATGGAATCTTTTCTAAAGAAAAAAAGATTTAAGTATATAGATGAAATAGAAGTTTTAAATGAAGCCCCATTAAACTGGAAGAAATGGTTTAAGCAAAGAAAAAGATGGGGATATGGTGCAGCAATATGGTTTAAAGATTATTTTAAAGATTTATTGAAAAATACTTTGAAGTTTCCACAAATACTTTTGCCAAGTCTGATCTTTATTTTTCCATCATTAACGCTTCTTGTCTTAATATTCTCTCCACTAACAGGTTTTTTAGAAAAAATATTAGTATTTCTCGAAATATTGTTTGCAGCAAAGATAAGTGTTTTCATACCTATAGCTTTAGGTACAATAAATATTCTGTTAATAATGAAAAATTTCATGTATACATTTATCGGCTTTCTATCAAGCTTAATAATCTATTTTGTAGCCTCAAGGATATTAAAATATAGATTTAGAATTCATGAATTTCTCATATATTACTTCATATACTCCTTTATATGGTTGGCAATAATAGTTACAAGTGTGATAAAGGTATCTTTAAACAGAAAGATAAAGCTTGAAGACTGGAAATACTAAAATGATCGTGAAATTGAAATAATCTGAA
The DNA here is from genome assembly GCA_964550975.1 of uncultured Thermoproteales archaeon. Taxonomy (GTDB): domain Archaea; phylum Thermoproteota; class Thermoprotei; order Thermofilales; family B9-G17; genus CAZKAY01. The sequence continues at coordinate 6,998 of CAZKAY010000025.1, forward strand.
AATAGGAATATAAGTAAATGAGAGAAGTTAATTTATATTTAAACACATGTATTCTATATCATGATTGAAATAAATGAGAAAGCCTCTAAAATATCCGGGATTTAACGGGCCCGGAGGGACTTGAACCCTCGACCTATGGCTGTCTCCATGAATCCGGAGGCCATTGCCATAATCCATTCTAGGCTACGGGCCCCTATTAAATTTACTAAAACAATAATATAAGTCTTCTTTAACTCATCTGCAAATTTTCTGTGACTCTCATATTATTAATTAGTTATGGAATTATGGTATTTTGATGTAATATTGGTTGATAGATCGCATTTGCAATCGTAGCTTTAAGTATAAAGTCAAGAACTATCAATATCAGTGAAAATAATAGTATGTTTTTTATCTTAGAGATGTTGAAAAATGTTCTTCCAAAAATATTTTTCATAAATATATGTAATAGGCTAGATGTTTTTCTCATGAAAAGTTTTATCAATAATGCATAGGATAAATATGTTAATGATATCCCTAGTCCAATATATCCTATTACTCTAAGTATAGCATATATTGGCCAGGAAAACAAAGCTACAAAAATAAGGCTAGTCAAATTATTTTTAGAATATAATAGAAGAACCCCAACATAGTAGTTCATATAATTCAATAAATACGCCCCTAATAGAAGTGCAGCAAAACCCATGGTTATAAATGCTAGAAATGAAAATAGAATTAATTCCTTTATCTTCGGGATAAGAAATAGCTTATAGTCTCCCTCAGCACCTTCTCCAGTCTTTATCCATAAAAACATCTCATTCCTATATTTCTCACCATTAATAATGATTTTAGAAGCATATTCGGGCATATAATAGCTAAACAATATAACTGTGATTGAAAGTATAAATGCCCATGATAATATTAATTTTAAAGCATTCTTAAATCTCTGAGAAATTATATAGAATAAATATACTGGATAAATAGTTATAACACTTATCAATGGTAAAAATATTGGATGAATATAAGCCAATAATAATCCAAGACATGTAAAGATAAAAGAATATATTAAAGACGCCATAAAACCTTTTGGCCATATCCTCCAAATTTTAGCTATAATTGAAAAGATATACATGCTAAATTACCTGATTCAAAGATCGAAGGTATTTAAATAGTTTAGGATTAATAAGTTTAAGCTTGGATAATATGGAATACTAAAATATTATTTTAGCCTCCAGTAATTATAATTGGTCGTTTTTCAACCAATGCTTGGATAACTTTCCTTCTTCCACTGTCCAACGATCTCCATAAAGTTCCTCTAGAAATGTTCATTTTCGCAGCGGCATCATCTTGTGTTAAACCCTCTAGGTATACTAGTCTTAAAGCCTCATACTCATCTGGTAATAAGTATATAGGTTCACCTGGAAAAGGTAGCCCTCTTGAATCAAAGGGTACAAATGTAACATATTGTATTGGACCCCATATCATTCTATTTTTAGGAGGTCTACCCCTTCTACCTCTACCCCATCTCCACATCCATGGAGGACCACGCATTTACACACCTATAATATTTTAACTATTTGCCTTTTTATATCTTACTCATAAAATTATATTTGTGCCATATTTATAAAATATTTTTTCTATTACATTTTATTAGGGATAAAATAGCATAGAAAGATTTATATTTGTGCATTTACACAAAAATATATAGGAAATATCTAGAGGTGAAATGTATGGGTTGGTTTGGAGGAGGATGGGGTTGGGGTAGAGGTAGAGGAGGATGGCGTGGTCCATGGCCTGGCAGAGGTCCCTTTAGCTATCTACCTCCATGGCAGAGACCTGGATGGCTTTATGGACGTGGAAGCTGCTGGTGGCTATTTGGAGGACCATGGAATGTACCTGGATACTATCCCTATAGTTGGCCTTACTACAGATATCCATATTGGCCACCCTACTATATATATGGATTTCCATACTATGGTGGATATACCTATCCATGGTTTTATCCCAGATACTGGTAGGTGATACTAATGGCCTATCCATATTATTATCCTTATCCACCAATGTATGATCCATTTTCACTAACATATATATGGATGTCTCAATGGATGTACATGATTTCAATGATGTATTATATGGAGATGTTTAAAGTGATGATGGAGACGTGGAGAAGATTTGCAGAAACGTCTTTTAAAACTACTACCCAATAAATTTATTTTAAAATAAATTCTATTTTTTTGGTAATTTTTTTTATCGCCTGACTCGAAGGTGAATTTGGATAAATTTTTATGACTGGCTGCCCCAGTATATATGCTTCCATCATTTTCTCATCATATGGAATCGTATAGAAATCTATTTTCAATTTTTTTATGAATTGAATTAATTCTTTATATATTCCTCCCTTTAACCCATATTTATTTATAATTGTAATATGCTTCTTATTACTCATTTTTTCTATTAGTTTACAGAGTTTTTTAAAGTCATTTAATCCTAGCTTAGTCGGCTCAGTTATCGATATAATCGTATCGGCTTCCTTAAATGCATTATATATTCCCTCACCTGTACCTGGAGGAATATCTAGAATTATTAGATCGTATTTATCTTTTAGACCGATATTTATACCGTATTTCAATGTATCCCTCATAACTTCATCTGTCTTACGTTCACCAGGTATAAGTTCACCTACAATTATACTGGGATTGCTATCTCTGTTCTCTAAGATATATCCGATAGCCATATTGTCTTCAACAATAGCCTTTTCTGGACAAACTATTGTGCAATTGCCGCATCCCTCGCATAAAGTCTTTATAAACAATAATTTTTTCCCGGGAATTAAGACCAATGCGTGTACTGGACAATATTTTATACATTCACCACAAAGCGTACATTTATCCTCTAAGAGTTTTGGTTTAAAAAAAGATATAGTTTTGACTCTCTTTAAATCTCTTTTAAATAATGTATAGGTGCATGGATTATCTACATCTAGGTCTACTAACAGAACTTTATAGCCTTTTTCAGCAAAACTTAGTGACAAGTTTGCTGCAAATACTGTTTTACCTGTACCTCCCTTTCCACCACCTACTGCAATGATTTTCAAGACTTCACCTCAGACAATATTTTATAGAAAATTTTAATCAAATTTTTTGAAACACTATCTTCAGGATATAATTTAAGAAAAGGTATCATCAAACTATATGCTTTAACAACATTCTCATCATATCCAATTTTACCAATAACATTTAGTTCATCGTTCTTCTCAATTTTTTTAGAAAAAGTTTGATTTAAGTCATATTTATTGATTATCGAGACAATATTTAATCCCAATTTCTTTGAAAGATTCAGCAATCTTTTTGCGCCTTTAAGGGATTGAGAGGTTGGTTCAATTACAATTATGAGTAAATTTGCTCCTACAATGCTTGAAACAACTGGACAACCTATACCTGGAGCTGCGTCAATAACCACTATATTTAGTCCTTTCTCCAATGCATATTTTCTAGCAATATTCCTTAACCTATATACTAGTAACCCACTATTCCTTTCACCTACATCTAAATCTCCAGTAACTATGGGTATGTTTTCATTAGAAATTGCTATGAATATATTTCCTCTCCTAATCTTCTTCATAGATATAGCTTTTACTGGACAGACAAGCATGCATGCCCCAAAACCTTCACAACTATTATAATCTATCCTAGGTAACCCATTTTTAATAGAAATTGCATTAAACCGACATACATCTTCACATAATCCACATCCAATACATTTACTATAATCTATATCTACAATATTTCCATAAAAATCTTCATGAAAAATTTTCTTTTTTACACCACCTAAGGCAAGAAGCAGATCTGGAGCCTCGACATCTGCATCTACAGAGAGTATATTAAAACCATTTTTAAGTAAAAAATATGATAAATTTGATGAAATAAAAGTTTTTCCAGTACCGCCTTTTCCACTAGCAATAACAATCTCTTGAATCAAGCAGAAATCCCCATACTTGCTAAAACTGCGCCAAGCATCGTTCCCGGAGAAACTATATGTATCTTTACACCAGCTTGTCGTAAAACCATCTCAACATTAGGTCCAACGTTAGATGCAATAAATATGCTTATCCTGCCATTTAAAAGCCATTGAGCTAACTGTATTCCGGCGCCTCTGGGAATATTCATAGCCATGTTTGGATAAATGTTTATAGATGTAATTTTATTACCGCTAACATCAATTATAGCTATATATGGAGCCCTACCTGCGCGAAATGATATTGGAGAATTTAAACCATTATTTGCGTCAACAGTTGCAGCTATCCTCATAGTATTGGGTTGCAACGGAGTCATCGCAGGCATGTTTATAGGGATCCACCCCCCACCATAGCCTCCTCCAAATCCTCTGCCACGCCTCCATCCTCCACCATAACCCATAGTTCTCCCCATTTCGTTCGATATTACAAAAATATTCATGAACCTATTTAAAGATTACTATATTTTCAGTAATTTTTGAGAAATAGCATAATAACTTTCTTCATTAAATAGTATTTCTGTTCATATTTTATTTAGTCATTCACTTATTGCTGAAAATCAGCATTTAAACTTATCTCTAATTAGTAGATTTTATTTTTATCTCATAATAACGAATAATCTAGCATTTTATTAAATCTACTAAATACTGTACTATTTTTTCTGCAATATTTATTCCACTCACCCTTGTTAGTTCCTCGAAATCTGCGCTCCCATTTACTTCTAAAAGTATGTATCCCCTAGGACTTTCAAGTATATCTACTCCTGCATAATCTAATCCAAGCATCTTACTTATTTTAATCGCTATCTCCCTTACTTCTTCTACAGGCTTGTATGGCTTTCCAATACCCCCCTGAGCAATATTAGTCTTCCACGATGATGGAGAAGCTATACGATACATTGATGCAACTATATCATCTCCTATAACCATTATCCTTATATCTCTACCGGGATTCTCTATAAACTTTTGAAACATGAGAGGTTGATTAAATGCTTCCAACGTCTTCATAGCTTGAAACGCTATATCTTTATCCTTAAAAAGAGTTGAACCAAATCCTCTAGAACCTATTATCGGTTTATATATGTATTTACCCCAATGTTCTATAAATTTATAAGTATATGCTATATTTTCACTTAAAATTGTTTCGGGAACATTTATCCCTCTAGATTTTGCTATCAAAAGCGTCATAAACTTATTTCTAGATAATATTAGTGAATCAACATTATTCATAATTCTTATTCCACAATATTCTATTAGCTTCAAAATAGATATTCTAGATAGAAATTGTTCAAGAGATGGTGAAAATCCTAGACCTCTGAGCAATATACCATCAACTTTAAGCTCCTTTATTCCTATCGAAAAATCCAGATCATTATCCAATATTTTGCCTACAATATATTTTATAGGAATATAATGAACTGGAATATTAAGTTTTTTCGCTGCCTCAAATAACCGTCTTGAAGACTTAGGAGGTATTCTGGCCTCATGAACTATACCGATTGTAGGCATCATCTCACCTATTAAAGTTTATTTAACAAATGTTATTCTAAGTTAAATATTAAATATTAGGGGATTTTAAATGTTTAATGAAAATGTTTTTAAGATAAAATACGCTATACGAGAATACATCCCATATGCTGAGGAGTTGGAAAGAAAAGGTAAGAAGATTTTTTACCTAAATATAGGAGATCCTCTTAAATATGATTTTCAGACTCCTAAACATATAATTGAAGCACTATATAATGCTACTAAGAATGGATATAATTATTACTCATCTTCGCAGGGAGACCTGGAGCTTAGAAAGGCTATAGCATATAAAGAAAAAAAGTATAATAATGTAGATATATCCGAAGACGATATAGTTGTTACAAACGGTGTATCTGAGGCAATAAATTTCCTTACAACGCTTTTAATAAATCCTGGAGAAAAAGTATTATTACCGGATCCCGTATATCCACTATATCCTGCCTATGTTAATCTAAATAGGGGCATTCCCATTTTCTATAAATGTGATGAAAATAATGGTTGGATGCCCAATATAGATGACATTAGAAATAAGATAGACTCGAAGGTTAAACTTTTAATATTAATTAATCCAAACAATCCGACAGGATCTCTGTATAGCGAAAAGATTTTAAAAGAAATTATCGATATAGCTGGCGAATACAATTTATTTTTAGCATCAGATGAAATATATGATAGAATAGTATATGAAGGAGAATTTAAGAGTTTAGCATCATTAACAAAGGATGTACTGATATTTGGTTTAAATGGTTTTTCTAAAACATATCTTATGACTGGATGGAGGCTTGGATACATCTATGTCAAAGATCCTGAAAACAATTATAGAGATAAAATTATTGATGGATTTATAAGACTTGCCAGGTGTAGGCTTTGTGTAAATACTCCAGTACAGAAAGCTGGTGTAGCTGCAATCTATGGTTCTCAAAAACATTTAGAAAGTATGATTTTAAAGCTAAGGAAAAGAAAGGAGTATTTAGTAAAAAGATTAAAGGAAATAGGATTCTACACTACAAATCCAAATGCAGCTTTCTACGTTTTCCCTAAGATAAATATAGATGATAATAAATTTACATTTAAACTTTTACTTGAAGAAAATGTTTTAGTAGTTCATGGCTCAGGATTCGGTGAAAATGGAAGAAATCATCTTAGGATAGTATTTCTACCGCCTCAAGAAATTATGGAAGAGGCATTAAATAGAATAGAAAGATTTTATAGAAAATATTATGCTAGATAATTACAGAAAAGAAATTTCTATTTCCTTTACCATCATCTAAAATTTTTGTTAATAGACAGTTCTTAAAATAAGTATGTCTCCGATAATATTATAGCGTGGAATATATAGTATAGCCCCCATAGCACCCTATAGCACGGAATATATAGTTGCATTTTCCCATATGGATTGTAAAATATTAAATGGTCTCTAGAGTAAGTAATAATCAAATATAAGAAAAAATAGAGCATTTTTAGATAAGAGGTTTATTTATAAAAGAGTTTGGGGGAATCTTTTTATTTGGCATAATTATAGTGCCTGGCCATACAGACGTATTTGCGCCTATAGTAACATTATCTCCAATCAGGGCACCCAATTTTTTCCTTCCGCTATCTACCAAGATATTTTTAATCAAAACTTTTACATTCTCTCCATATATATTTGTAGATGGTATTCTTACACCGCTTTCAATATAGCATCCTTCTCCTATAACACTTTCCACAACAGCGCAGTGGCTAGAAATAATAGTATTGTCTAGTATTATTGACTCGGAAACATAGGTTAGAGGCCCTATTCTTACATTATCTCCAATACTCGCATAAGGACCTATAACAGAATTATATCCTATCTCTACATTTCTTCCGATATAGCTTGGACCAAATATAATTACACCGGACTCTATACATGCTTCCTCATCAATATGCACCGGTTCATAAATAATTGTATTGGGAAAACATTTTCCAACTATACTTGTATTTATCTGATTTAAGCAGTATCTATTTGCATCAAGTAGATCCCATGGATGTCCTACATCGTACCACCATCCAGAGCCCCCATTAAAGACTCTAACCAAACCACGTTCATTTAAAAGCGTTATTGCATCGGTTAACTCAAGTTCCCCTCTTTCAGAGAAAGCAATTCTCCTGCATGCATCAAATATTTTAGGTGTAAATATGTATATTCCAGCATTAATTAGATTAGATCTTACATTTATTTTAGGCTTCTCAACTATTTTTACCAGTCTATCCTCCTCTAAAATCAATACACCGTATTTTGAAGGGTCATCAACTCTAACCCCAGTTATTAATGCGTCACAGGGATTCTTCTCAAAATACTTAAAAACTTTTGCTAAAACTTTATCGTTTAAAGTAACATCTCCATAAACAGCTATGAAGGGCTCTCCTCCAACGAAGTTTTCAGCCAGTAAAACGGCCGAACCAGTTCCATTTAATTTCTCTTGATATATATAATTAACATTTACATTAATATCAAGTTTATCGATATATTCTTTAATTTTGTCCATATAGTAATGTACAATAATAGCAATACTATCTACATTATTTTTAATCAGAGATCTAATTATATGTTCTATCACTGGTTTACCTGCCAATGGTATAAGTGGTTTTGGCCTATTTTTGGTAAGAGGCCCGAGACGCGTACCTTTGCCAGCTGCCAATATAACTGCCTTCAATTAAATCACTAACTATATATTGATCTAAATCAATAAATATTTGTTTATAGTTACATCTTTTCTGGAATCGGTATGTTTAAAATATAAAATATTTTTTTGAGTGTAATTGCAAATGAATTTACAAGTGCTATACGCGAATTTCTAGTTAAAATATCCCTAGACCTTAACACTGGTATATTATCGTAGAATAGATTAAATAAGACTGCAAGTCTGTTAGCATAGTTTGTAATCATCTCTATCTTTAATTTATCTGCAGAATATCCGATAATCTCCGGAAATTTTCCTATATTTTTAATTAGGTTTATCTCATATTTACTCTTAAATACAGTCGGATCTACATCTAATGCATATGGATTCTTTACACCACTTTTTCTCAAAATGCTTTTAGCTCTGATATATGAATATTGAAGAAATGGACCAGTATTTTCCTCTATATTTAAAGACCTCTGTGGATCAAATAATATTTTCTTTGTAGGGGATATTTTTAGAAATGCGTATTTAACTGCCCCTATACCTATTTTTTCAGCAATATCTCTTAGTTCTTCTTCAGATAATCTCGGATTCTTTTCTCTCGTAATTCTATATGCATGATCATATACGTTCTTTAATATGTCATCTATAGTAATATACTTACCCCTCCTACTAGACATTTTACCTTCACTTAATGTGACTATTTCATAAGGATAATGTACAAGTCTTTTAATAACAGATCTATATCCAAGAACCCATAATGCTAGTTTAAGCTGACGTTGAGCTAATGTCTGATCAACCCCGATTACATTTATAATTTTATCAGCTCTCTCAAATTTCCATAGAGTATAAGCTATATCCCTAGTAGTATAAAGTGTAGTTCCATCCGATCTTAATAGAACTAGATCAGGCATTTCATAATCTTTTCCTAACCCTAAATCCTTATATAGATTGTATTCCTTTAAAACTCTATCAGCTATAAATATGAGAGCCCCATTCCTCCTCTCAACATAATTAGTATCTGATAATTTTTCTAGAACCCTATAAGTAGATCCGCTCCAAACAGCTATAGCACTCTCCCAATCCCAGCTATCAAAATGTATATTAAGCTTATTAAGTGTCTGTTTAAATCCCTCCAAGCATTTTCCAATCATCTCTCTTACGATTTTGACCGCATATTCTTCCCTATTCTCATAATCCACATTAAGTTTTGTAATACTCTTCCACGGATCTTCATCAACCTCAATTTTAGATAAAATTTTATCAAATATTTTAGGATAATCTTCCTTAAGTTTAGCCGCTATGGAAATCCAATCATCTATTTGGGATAAAATCTCCTTAGCCTTTACGGCATCTCTATCTTTATAATACTCATATTCTCTTTTCAGCTTTTTAATTGTAGCTAAAACATTTGTTATAGAATATACTGCCCCTATAAAATAGTCTGGTTTAGTGTTTATAGACATATCTTTTACACATGTATATCCATAGGCAGCTATAGAAACCTGAAGACCCATATCATTTAAATAGAAATGTCTACGTACTTTATATCCCCTCATTTCTAACAGCCTTGATATGGTATCACCTAATAACATATTTCTGAGATGCCCTATATGTAATGGATGAATCGGATTGGCGCTTGTATGCTCCACAATGATATTCTCAATATGTTGGGAGGGGTTAAAACCATATTTCTCTTTCAAATTTCTTATAACATTAAAGATAAGTTTAAAATAGGCTGGATAGTTAATTCTAAAATTTAGGAACCCTTTCTCTAAATATATAGATTTAATATATTTACATTCATCTATCTCTCTTCTCAATAGATCTAATATTTCATTTATATTTATTTCCACTCTTCTCATTAACTTATGCATTGGATAAGACAGATCTCCCTTTTCCTCAGGCGGCTCTATGAGCAATAACTCTTCTCTAGAAAAATCTATATTTAATTTATTTAAAACATTTGAGATAATATTCATACACTTATTTCTAATTACTTCAAAAGGATTGTAGACGACCATTAAAATCACTATAACTAATCTGTAAAATTAAAGGGAAAAATAATAAATAAGTTTTCATATATATTTATTGCCCGTAGCCTAGAATGGATTATGGCGATGGCCTGCGGAAATGTGGAAAGCCATAGGTCGAGGGTTCAAGTCCCTCCGGGCCCATAAATTTTGTTCATAAGATTTAAGAATTTATAATGTTTAATAGTTTACTGTGAAATATTATGGGAAAAGTTTTAACATTTTATTATGTTTGGTATGGTGTTCCCTGGGGACCTGCAAAGAAATGGATGGGATGGAATGCTGTAGGATATAATCCAGATATAATTATTGAGGGAAAAAGGCATATTGCTACAGCAGACTACCCATTAGATGGGGTATATGATAGTTTAAGTATTGAAACTTTAAATAGACATATAATGCAAATGAATTTTGCTGGAATAGATGGAGTAATTTTATCTTGGTGGGGATTTAATCACTATTCAAATAGGGTGCTTGAGACACTTTTAGAAGTATGTCCTAAAGACTTTACTACAATATACTATGAAACTGCTATGACTTTAAAGCTGAAAGAAAGAGATAGAAAAACAGCTATAAATAAGATTATAGATGACCTAGGAAAGATTCTTAGAAAATATGCCACAAAAGATGGATGGATAAAGCTCGACGGTAAACCGTTATTAGTAATATATATTGCTGACCAATATACTGTTAATGAATGGTCTATAATCAGGACAACCTTAGAAGATAAAGGTTATAGTTTCTTTTTACTCGGAGATACATTTAACTTAGAATATTTAAAGGTTTTCGACGGCCTGCATACGTATAATCCAATAAAGATAACTAGAAAGGCGCAGGACTATAGAGAAATATATAGTAGTATTGGGGAAAAGATAAGGAAAAGAAATAAGTTATTTGCAGCAACAGTATGTCCAGGTTATGATGATAGGAAAATAAGGAGACCAGGAATATATATTCCTAGACAGGATGGAAAATATTATCATGAAGCGTGGATAGCAGCGTTAAAATCTAATGCAGATATAATGTTAATAACAAGTTGGAATGAATGGTTAGAGGGGACAGAAATAGAGCCTAGTTTACAATATGAATATAAATATCTTTATATTACAAAAGATTATGTAAAGATATTCAAGGATCGCTCCATACTATAAATATTTTTTAAGCCTATCATACGTTTCATATATGGCTTCCGGGATAACTTTTGTATTTGAAATTATCGGCATAAAGCTTGTATCACCATTCCATCTGGGTATTATATGTATATGTATATGATCCTCTACTCCCGCCCCAGCTATACGTCCAACGTTTAAACCAATGTTAAAGCCATCTGGACTATATTCTTTTCTCAATATTACAATCATTTTTTTAATCAACCTCATTATTTCTAGCAATTCTTCATCATCAAGCTTTTCTAATGAATCTACATGTCTCTTCGGAGCTATTAATATATGACCATTATTATATGGATATAGATTTAACATTATAAAGGCAGTTTTCCCTCTATACAGTACAAGTTTCTCTCTATCCCTTTTAGATTTTAATGCATTACAAAAAATACAGCCCTCCTCCTTTTCTAT
>CAZKAY010000025.1:18869-23473 GCA_964550975.1 uncultured Thermoproteales archaeon
TTAATGTCAGAGGTACTCTCCCTCATCATTTTCAGTAAGGCGCTTCTCCTCATCCAAGTATATAAATATATTTTAATGTTTTAAACTTTATTTTAACGATAGTGGATGGAGATAATTTTATTTCCTAAAAAGTATCTGGATGATAGAGATTTCAAAGAATATTTAGATTGTGTTAGAAGAATAGCTGTCTTTGATAAGGAGAAAAAGAAATGGATAGTTGATACTAGTGTTGTTAGAAAAAACTGTTCCTCCCTTAAAGAACTATTAGATATTTTAGAAAAGCTGAAGAAATACGTTGACTTAAATAATAAAAAGAAAATGATAATTGAACTTTATAAGGCTTCCAAGGAAAATAAAGTTTTCTTAGATATGAGTAATCTAAGTTTTAAGCTTCCTTTCAAAATAGATAGAGAATTATTTAAAGAAATATGTAGATATGCTGTATATAATGAAGGAATTTTTTATCTAAAAAATCCCGACTATTTAAATATTTTAAAAAATATTTTTTCTAAGCACGGTATAAACTTAATTTTTGAAGAAAAAATCTTTAGAAATAGGTGTATATTATATAGAGAAAGGGGTAGGCTGGTCTTATCTTTTAGCTATAACGATTCTAAACTTGTAGAAAAGCTTAGAAAAATTTGTACGATATCATATTTTATTGAAAAACCTATTTTTGATAAAGAGGGAAATTTCTCTGAAGTTAGGATAATTAGAAAAAATTTATCCTTATTTAAATATAGTTATGTAGAGAGAAAAGGCTATACTAGTGTAGCTATGCTTAGTAAAGTATTAGATCTATTGAGGGATAAAAATATAGATGTAAAAATAAATATTGTTGTAAAACCTGATGTTAAATACCATTTTTCACAAAATTTTAAACTTTATCCGCATCAGAAGGCTGCTTTCAATTTATGGTTTAGAGAAAAAAGAGGTACTATTGCAATATTTACAAGAGGAGGTAAATCATTTATAGCTATGAAAGCCATCGCGACATTAAAAAAACCTACAATAATTTTAGTTACAACTAGAGAATTAATGCATACATGGAAGACTTATCTAAAAGAATATTTAAGTTTAAAGGAATATCAAATTGGTATACTTGGTGAGGGAAAAATAGATATTAGACCGATAACAGTAGCAATTTATAATTCATGTGTAAAACATATTGATAAAATTAGGGAGAAATTTGAATTCGCAGTATTTGATGAATGCCACCATGTTCCTGCAAATACTTTTAAAGAAGTAGCAATAAATATTGACTCACTATATAGAATGGGATTATCGGCAACACCTACTCGAAGAGACCAAAATCATATACTTTTATATGAAATTGTTGGTCCACTACTTATAGATATAAATTATGCATCACTTGTAAGGATGAAAATAGTCGCACCAATAAAGACTTTTGAAACATTTTTTGTAGAAAATAGAGAAGAAAAAATGAAGAAATTACTAGAAATATTGGAGAAATATAAAGATGAAAAATGTATGATATTTACACAATATGTTTCAACAGCTGAAGAAATTTATCGAATATTAATAGAAAAGGGATTTAGAGCAACGTTAATAACTGGCTCTACAAAGTTTTCAAGAAGAAAATTTGCATTTAGAGATTTTCTATCAGGATATGTAAATATAATTGTAACAACAACAGTTTTGGATGAAGGTATAACTGTTCCCGATGCAGAAGTTGCAATCATATATGAAGGTAGTGGTGAAGCTAGACAGATGATCCAACGAATAGGTAGAGTTATAGGATATATGCCAGGCAAATCTGCAAAAGTTTACGAAATAATAGATATGTCAAATATTCAAGAGAAAAAAGCCTACTTTAGAAGAAAATGGATTAAAAGATTGTACATAGTAAAAGATAAAACAAGTTTTTCTGAAAAATACGAATATCAAGATAAATTATAGCTTATCATACTATCCACTTTTTCTTTTCAATCTTCTCTGGAATATATGTATGCGACAAGAATTTAAAACCATGTCCTGATAACGCCTCTATCTCTACTTTCTCCTTTCTTTTTAAAAATAGTTTTATCTCTTTAATCCATGCTTTTGATTTAAACCATGGATAGCGTAGAAGTTCTTTAGCTCTCTTAATATCGTTATCTGTTGCCTTTATTATGAAATTTCTAGGTATTTTATAGTCCTTTATATCTGATACTGTTAATCCCAAAAATCTTGCACCTGGAGTAGCTAATCTAATACTCTCATAGCTTAGAGAAATAGATCCACTCTTGTATACTGAATAAATATAAAACCCATAGCTGTCGCAATCTGTTAAGACATATATTGGTAATCCATATTCTTCCCATAATCTTCTAACCAATCTACGTGTACTTCTATCTGGCTGGCCCTTTCCAGTTATAAGAATACAATTTTGTTTACGCCAAAATTCTTCTAAATTTAATCTCTGAAATATAGCATCTTTTTCTATAACTAATACATAGTCTCCAAAAATTTTCTCTATTTCTATTCTATCCGGATCAGGAGGTATGGAATATGCTCCATATCCAAGCTTTGTAAGATCAATTCTATGTCCCTTCGATCTTATAATCATATTTCCAACAATCTTACCCTTCATATCATGCATTATACCCATCTGTTCTCTTAATATTCCTGTAGCTACTTCGATATCCTGTATAATAGTATTTGACTCATCTTGACTATTCCATGTCTCCTCTCTCCTTTTTTTACCAGTATGATCAATATATTCTAACGTATGTTTCCCAGTATAGTATAAATCTCTTATAGTCGGATAATCATTTTCTCTTCGAGCCATTATTATTAGTGAAAGCATTAATAATGTCTGCATAAATTTTTTAGACTCATTTATATCGAAAAACGATCTAATACTTTTCTTAGGACCTAGCATTAACATACCCTTCTTTTCGTTCCAAATAGTATTAGATAAAGTGCGTAAAGGTATCTCCAAATAAGGTCTCTCCTCCTTCATAATTCTATCAACAACGAGCTTTCCAAGCCCTTCTAATCTCATTATAATTTCCTTATCTGTAAGTATATGTTTTCTCCTCTTCCTACTCATTAACCCTCACCAAAGACCTTTTCTTTAACTCTCTCTCAAGAATCTTCAATATTTTTTGTTTCAAAATGTTTTCATCAATACTTGTAATAATTTTTAGAGACCTAATGACCTCAGGCAAATATTTCAATATAATAGTTTTTTTCTGCCTTAATCTATGAATCCTTTCTGTACGAGAAATATGTCTTCTTAACCTTCTAGCACAATCCTTTACAGCATTTTCTATCTCATTTTCTATTTCAGGTACATCTGCAATAGCTTCTTTACCAACACCTTTAAATGGAATCTTAGTTGAACATAAATGTACTATAACTGCAATTCTATTAGGAAATTTCACTTTATAGTAATTCCATTTAATTGAATCCAATACCTTTCTAGCAACATCTGCACCTTCATCATAGAGCAAAGGGATTTTATTAGCATATCTAAGCAAAAATGGTTTATCTAAGAGAGGTACTTCACCTCCAATTGCTATTGCAGCTTCAACTATAAATGGATGCCCTCTATATGATGAAGGTTTACGAGTAACAGCGGTAACATATTCTGGTTTTAATATTTTTTTAATACCCTCTTTTAACAATTTTTCTCCAATAGGTGATAGAGGTATAGCTCTAGGTCTTCTCCACCCAGGATACTCCCTCAATTTTCTAGCAAGAATATTTAGCTCGTTTAATGTAAAAGATTTTATGCGAAATGAGCCATTTAGCCCAGCCCATTTAAGAAAATCTTTTACCGTCTTCTCTCCAATGCCTTCAAACATGTCTAACAAAAATTCTCTTAGAGTAAGGCTGGAGTTACATCCACTTATAAGTCTTTTAAGCATTTCTATATCTGTACCATATGGATGAGGCTTACCATATTTAGGTGGTTCTGGGAGAATTTTTGTTACACGATCGTATGTAAGATCTATATTAGGAGCCTTGAAAACTATTTTAGCATAAGGTGCAATTATAGCCGTCCTTTTAATATATTCTAATATCCTCTTCCTAGCTCCGATCCAATTTCCTTCTAACATTAATTCAACTATTGTTCCATGAAAATCATTCGTCTTTTTATAGATATTGTGCTTTAATACTATGGGGATGTTTCTCGATATATCTATCATTAATGCATATTCATATATTATTGGAGATTGAGTTGTAGAACTCATAATATATATTGGTTTCCCGGTAGTTATCTGAGAATATAATAATGCCATTTTTATACCTAATCCAAAAACCCCTCTAGTTTGCCTTAAGTCATATTTAGAACCATAAAATACTCTTCCAAATACAAGTGGAACCTCTTTTTCGGGAACCCCTATACCGTTATCTTTAACCTTTATTTTAACTATATTCTCCTCTAACTGAGATATGTGAATTTCTATCTCCGGCAAAATTCCATGAAGTTCTGTAGCATCCAGACTATTCTCTAATAACTCACGTATGGTTTGATATACAGCCCTTATCGGATTGGCGAATCCCGCCATTTCCTTATTTCTGTAAAAAAACTCTGCTGGACTTAATCCTTTATATTTCTCCACGGAATATACTGTTCTACCCATGGTAGACAC
>CAZKAY010000026.1:0-4831 GCA_964550975.1 uncultured Thermoproteales archaeon
CATGCCTCCATTGCAGCAACAATTGAGCCTGCACCAGGTATAAGTCCATCCGAGGATGGAAAAGTTTTATCCATATTAGTTGCTATGAATAAGGCTCCTGACAGAATCTTTCTCATGCCTATCATTAATTTCTTATAATTAAATTTCCTATCCATTCCAATTATAACAAAATCTACATCTCCCTCCTCTACAATCCTTATATTGAAATTCGTTAATTCTCTTTTTAATCCAATCTCACCTATAATATATGCTTTTCCACCCCCAAATTTTTCATAAATATATTTAGCAGTACAATAGCTACTAGTAAAAATGTTTTCTATAGGAACTTTGATACCTATTCTTTTTAATTTTCTCCGATACATCTCTCTAGATCTAGTTGAATTATTCGTTAGAAATATTGTATTAAATCCTCTGTTTATCAATAATTTTATCGTATTTACAGAATCTAGGATTATCTCACTTCCTCTCCAAATAACTCCATCCATGTCGAAAATATAAGTATCGTATTTGTCTATTAATGGCATTTTATCAACCGATTATATTTTATAAAATTAAGCGATATATATTTTAATATAATGCATTTATCTT
Organism: uncultured Thermoproteales archaeon; assembly: GCA_964550975.1. Taxonomy (GTDB): domain Archaea; phylum Thermoproteota; class Thermoprotei; order Thermofilales; family B9-G17; genus CAZKAY01. The sequence continues at coordinate 589 of CAZKAY010000026.1, forward strand.
AAGTGGAGATGGTTATGATTAGGAGGGTATGGGATATAACGCTTACAGTTAGAAATTTAAAGAGAGCAATAGACTTTTATGAAAAAGTTCTTGGGTTAAGTAAAAAATATGTGTTTAAAGATTATGCTGGTTTCGATTGCGGTGGAATTGAGATAGGTCTTAAAACATGGGGTGAACTTGAGAAGCCTAGAAAGGGTGAGCCATGCATAAATTTTCTAGTCGATGATATTGAGAAATCATATAAGATTTTATTAGAGAATAAAGTTGAGATTATTAAAGGGCCCAAGGAAACGCCTTGGGGAGGATGTATAGTTCTCTTCAAAGATCCTGATGGAAATATTTTACAGTTTACAGAAATTAATTGGGATAAATATTTTAAAGCCTGTGCACCTAAATAGTTAGATGTTTATTCCTTGAAGAAGCTAATAGGATGATGGATGAATCTTGTCATGAGGTGGGTTACTTGAGTAAGGATGATAGAAAAGGTTATAGAAATGTTATTGGACTAGGTTTTGTCAGCTTTTTCACTGATATTTCTACTGAAATGATTTTAAGTATACTTCCAATATATATTATTAAGGAGCTAGGCGGAACTAAAGCTATTTTAGGTTTAATTGAAGGTATCGCACAAGCCTTAAATTATATTTTAAGAACTATTTCGGGAATTATTTCAGACAAAATTGGCAGGAGGAAAATAGTGGTTTTTATAGGATACTCTATATCTAATTTAACAAAGCCATTTTTAGGATTCGCTAAAACATGGGTAGATGCGTTGATAATAAGAGCTGTTGATAGAATTGGTAAGGGTGTTAGAACATCTGCTAGGGATGCACTTTTAAGCGAAAGTATATCTGATAAAAAGCTTGGAACAGCATTCGGAATACATAGAGCAATGGATCAAAGTGGAGCGGTTATAGGTCCACTATTAACAATAGTTATTACCGCATGGATAGGTCTAAGATATGTTTTCTGGCTATCATTTATACCTGGGATCTTAGCCTTACTACCACTAATATTTATAGTTGAGGAGAGGAGGAGAAAAATTTCTAAGAAGGGGGTAGAGTATCGGTTTAAACAAGTAATGTATAGGGAATTCTTACTATTATTAATCGTTGTAGCTGCTTTCGCTATCGGAGCATATAATTTTTCATTTATATTATTAAGGTCTAGCGAAATCGGTATTCCTGATAGTCTAATCCCATTAATATATATGATTATAAATCTTTCTCATACAGCTATAGCTATACCATTTGGAAGTCTCGCAGATAAAATTGGTAGAAGAAATAGTTTGTTTATAAGCTATCAGACATTTATTTTATCAACACTATTTATATTATTTTCACCAGCAACGTTTTTTATGGCAATAATATTTGCAATAATATATGGAATATATATGGGTACTTCTGAAACAATTCAGAGGGCACTTGTAGCAGAATACGTATCTCCAGAGCTTAGAGGAACAGCATATGGATTATATTATATAGTATATGGTTCAATGAGCTTAGTGGCTCAGACAATATTCGGATACCTGTGGGATATAAGTGGATATAAATATGCATTTACATATAGCTTAGTAACATCAATTATAGCATCACTTCTCCTAATAACATTAATAAGAAAGAAAAAGTAGATTTAATAATAGATGATGAATCCTGGCCTTAATGATAGATGAATTTAACTTACCCGACTGAATTCCATATAAAGACTGCATTTCAATAAAAATAGAAATAGATCTTTTGTATTCTATAAGCTTAGAACAATGTATTTATATATCTTTTCATAAACCTATCATAGAAGTTCTGGTGATGCTATGCAACCTAGAGTTACACCGTTATCTATGATGCCTACTGGAAGTACTGGTAGAGTTGTTGCTTTTAGGGGGGGATATGGATCTATGAGAAGGATGATGGAAATGGGGATAACTCCTGGGACAATTATTAGAGTTATAAATAATAGTGTTGGACCAATACTTGTAGAAGTTAGGGGTGCTGTATATGCTCTTGGCAGGGGCATGGCTTCAAAAGTTTTGGTCGAGTTACTCTAGTGGAGGTCTTTTCCAATGAAAAATAAATATGACTTTATAGTGGCTGTCTCTGGGTCTCCCAATGTTGGTAAAAGTACTTTATTTAATATTATTACTGGTGAGAGACAGCATGTTGGAAATTGGCCTGGAAAGACGGTTGAAAGATATGAGGGATTACTAATCCACCACGGATATAGGATAAAGATTGTAGATCTCCCTGGAACATATAGTTTAGGCGCATTAAGTGAGGAGGAGGTTATCGCTAGAGACTTTATAGTTAAAGAGAAGCCAGATGTAGTTATAGTTATAGCTGATGCATTAAGGCTTGAACATACATTATATCTCGTAGTCCAGCTCTTAGAGTTGACGGGAAAAGTTGTGGTTGCATTAAATAAAATGGATGCTGCCGATAAGAGAGGGATACATATACATGTTGACAGGCTTTCAAGAAAACTTTCTGTACCAGTTGTACCAGTATCAGCTCTACATAATATAGGTATAAATAATTTAATTGATAGGGTTCTTGACGTGGCCAAAGGTAGAGTGAAGCCTGGAAAATTCAAGATAAACTATAATGGCATAGAATACTATATAGGTAAAGTAGAGGAGATTCTAAGAAATAATAATTCTATTCCAGATTATCCTCCCAGATGGGTTGCCATCAGACTTCTTGAAGGCGATAAAGAATTTGAAAACAAAATATTAGAAAGAAATGGGAAAAAGGTTTTAGAAAAAATATATGAAATAAAGAATATTGCTAAAAGAGAGTTAGGCGAGGACCCTGAAACAATTATTGTTACCACACGTTACAATTTCATACATGGTATTATAAAAGATGTTATAGCCTATGGTAAGGTTGTAATTCCATCCATAACCTTGTCCCTTGATAAAATATTGACTCACCCGATACTTGGTCTGCCTATAATAGTATTATTACTATTCTCTACCTTTTTCATAATATTTTCAATAAATACTGGTTTTCCTCTAAACATAATTTTTAAGGATCTTGGATATGAGAATATAGCTAAAGCTATAGAGGAGAATAGTTTATCAAGTATACTTTCAAAAATATTTGAATTTTTAAGTATCGTTATTAGAGATGTATTAAATAGGATTAACTTGCCAGACTATATTATAAGCTTTATATGTGATGGAATAATCATAGGAATTGGATCTGTATTAAGCTTCTTTCCACTAATATTGATAACATATATTATTTTTGGAATAATAGAGGATAGTGGATTAATGGCGAGAATCGCTGTTGCATCGGATACGATTTTAAGGAAGATTGGGTTAAGCGGTAAGGCTATAATGCCACTTATACTCGGATTTGGCTGTAATGTTCCAGCAGTTCTAGGTACAAGGATACTTGAGGATGATAGAGAGAAAATATTAGCAATAATGCTTGCGCCTATAATTCCATGCCAAGCAAGGTTAACTGTATTATTGGCTATAGTGGCCGCAATAGTTAAAAATCCTCTTCAACAAGCTAATATACTCATCTCACTATATATTATAAGTCTAATAATACTAGTAGTTATGGGTAAAGCTTTAAAGATATTATTATTTAAAAAATATAGAACACCAGAATTATTAATAGAGCTACCACCATATCATCGTCCAAGTTTTAGAGTTATTTCATGGCTTTCATGGGATAGAGGTATACATTTCATTAAAAAGGCCGGGACAACAATATTTCTTCTATCAATAATCATATGGTTTATGCTTAACTTTGGTTTAAGCGGATATGGTGTAGAACTTTCCAATAGTTATGCAGCAATTATAAGTAAATCATTAATTCCAATTGGGTCTCTAATGGGATTAGATGACTGGAGGCTCATATTAGCATTATTAAATGGATTCGTAGCAAAAGAGGCCGTTATAGAAACACTTACATTGGCTAGTGGAGCTACTAATCCGACCGATGCTATAAATATTATCGGTATATCCTATATTCAAGCTCTCGTATTAATGACCGTTATGATGATATATACTCCATGCATGCCTACATTAATTACAGTATTCAGTGAAAGTAGAAAGCTAAAATACATGATAATTGTATTAATATACCAGCTCAGCCTGGCGTTCACTATAGGAATAATAGTATTTAACCTATACAAAATTTTATTCTAATGATCAATTACAGATTTTAATAGATTATTCTTAATATGGATTCCTTACATCAGAATAATAATACATTTAGATATTCAGATTACTATT
>CAZKAY010000026.1:4931-23372 GCA_964550975.1 uncultured Thermoproteales archaeon
AATATGGATTCCTTACATCAGAATAATAATACATTTAGATATTCAGATTACTATTTCTAATAGCTTATGTTTTCTACGCATCTTTCAGCCCATTTCCTATCCTTATACATTAATCCACATTCTTCATAAATTCAGATATCATTTATTTTCTTTACCATAATAATTACTCCAATTTTATTAGTTCTGCCGTCATTTTTTCTAAATTTACTAAAGCTACAGTAGCTTTTCCATAAAGTAGGCCAAAGGTCTCACCGGGATTAACTATCAATACATTGTTCTTTCGCTCCACATGAGCTTTATGAGTATGTCCATATAATATAATGTCATATTTACCTGTACTTGCCAAACCATATATGAAGTCTATTGTAGACCCATCTATTCCATGAAGTATGCCTATGCTTCGACCATTTAAATTTATTTTCTTAAAGGATCCACTTATATCAAAACCATATTTTGATGAAAATTTAAGTAGAAGCTCTTTCTCTCCGTCGTTGTTTCCAAACACTCCTACTAATTTGCATCTTAATCGACTCAACACTTTAAATACAAATGGTGCAATATAGTCTCCACAGTGGATGACTAGAGCAACATTCTTTTCATTAAAAATATTTACAGCTTTTTCAATATTTTTAAGATTATCGTGGCTATCAGACATTACTCCGATTAAAGACATGTTTCCACCACTTTATTCACTCCTATAAAATATATAATAGTTATGTTAATGCTATTGCTAATGCATCTAAAATATCTTTATTCTTAAACATATCTCTAAGAATTTTATTGTTAAATATTATTCTATCTTCATCCACTATTTTTATCTCGATCCTTTCCTCATATCTATCTATGATTTTAGAAAGTTTTTCATATGTTTCCTTATCAATATGAGAGCCTATCTTTAAAATAATTTTTAAAACATTTTCACAGTCAGCTAAATCTCTTATTTTATGTAAAAATATATCTCTATCTCTAATTATATCACTGTATACAATAATATTTTCAACTAATACTATGAAGCCTATATTTTTACCAGGATCTACACCAACTATAAGTTCATTTATCTTTTTTCTATTAAGTAGGGCTCTACCAAGATTTACTAGAAATGAAATCTCATTTCTACACCTATCTATATTAATTATTTTACCAGAAAATTCCCCGAATCTACTATATACATTTTTTTCACATATAGCTATATCATAATATAATAACATTTTTTCATCTATGATGCTCTTAAAATGAGCTCCTAAATTTTTTAGAATTTTTGCTGTCCAATAATATTTTCTTGGGTCATTTATGACTACAGCAATACTTTTATTGCCTAAAATATTTTCAATTTTCTTCAATCTCCTCCCTATACGCTATTCTTTCAATCTCCTCTAATAAATTGTTTTTCCTAACTAATACTATTTCCTCTTCAATATATCGTACCTCAATTATTTCATCAACATATCTTTTAAAAAGCTTCCATAATATTGGTTCACTATCATGGAGAAATGATACAATATATATTGGTACACCATATTTTACTGCTGTATTTTTTAACATTGCTATCTGTTCTGTAAGCTCTATTTCCCTATCCATAAATGAAACTTCTTCTTCAAAACTAGTTATGAAAACGTAAATCATTGAATCGATGACAATAGATGTATTGACATTCCTCAGCTGGTTCAAATATCTCCACAACATATTTACCAAATATAGGTGTTCTCTAAAATTATTTACAACGATAAATCGTACAACAATATTTTCTCCACCTAATATTTCTTTAATCCTATCCTGATAATCCTTCCTCCTAATATTTGGATTAGCTGTAACATAGATTATTCTTTCACCATCCCTTAAACCACCAATTTTCTTGATAATATGTAATGGAGTTATTTCTTTCCTATAACCAGACTTTTCATAAACAATTAAATAAAGTTTTTCTTTCAGCAAAGTCACCTCAGCCTTAACTACCTAATATAAATATGTAGTAATAGCTCTTATATATTTCCTCGAAAATAAGAAAAATGATTGTAAATAGCTTAAGGCAGTCAGTATAAATAAAGTATTTTACTTCTTCATAATACAGTGTTAAGATTAATATATTGATGCATTTAAAAATATTTGATAATATAACTGGTGTAATTTATGGTTATGGCTTGCAAGATATTTGAGTTAACAGATTTTTACAATTTAAATCTGATTGCAATGAAGATTAAAAACTATAGAATTACAGAGATAGGTAAACTGGATGACAAAGAGATAGAGTTAATGACGATGATTACCGATTTAAGAATGCATGAAAATATTTTGAGTGGAAGCTATGTTGAGGATCAGATAGTGACAGTGAATTTTAGAGGCGTTGAAAAACCTATACCTATAACTAAGGCAACTCTATTCGAATTCCTATATTATAAGGAGAAAATATACTTGATAGTTGTAGATAAGAAGGATAGAGCTAATAGAATTGCAAATATTTTCTCGCAGATTATTGCTGGAGATAGATTCTCAATTATAGAGGCAAAACTTTCCCATGAAACTTTAAAATCGCTTCACGAATCTAATCCAGAGGCCACCAAGGTAATATTTTTCGATCAAGTAGATATACCTAATATAAATAAATTATCTCTATACGGTCCAAGTATAGCTGACACATCACTATATCTAGAGTATCTAAAGCATGGTAAAATATGGTATGTAGTATTTAGATCCGAAAACAACATGGTTATAGGATTAACTAGAAATTGCGTCGTAACACTCTTTAGCAAAGCGAGTCTAAACGATTTTCTAGAGTTTGTTCATTCAAAGATAATTCCACTAATAGAGTAATAAAATTATTACAAAGTTTTATGGATTTAAAGATAGGTGGCTAAAGTATAGGGTAAATGAATTTATATTACTTAATTTTAACTATTATTTATAATATGATAGGGTGGTATTCTAGATAGGTGTAGATCGATGAATAGAAATATAGCGTTACTTTTGTCTATTTTCCTCATCCTACATGCTTGTGCGATGGCTCAGCCTGAATATAGAATAAAGTTTTATATGATAGGTTCTTCCGATTGCGGTGTATGCGATCATACACATGATGTATTAAAACAACTTTATGGGAAGGAAAATATATTTTTCTATGATATTGATGTTAATAAAAGTTTTCTACTTATCCTTAAAAATATTTCTAAAATAGTTGGCCAACCTCTATGGATACCATATACAGCTATATTTATAAATGATAGATTAGTTATAATAGCTATAGGATATGGGGATATTTCTTTCTGGGAAAGTGTTCCCAATAAAAATGTTAATGAAAATATAGTATATGTTTACAATCTATATATGTCTACAAAGAATCCTGTAAAAATTGTATCAAATATAACGGAGATAGAGAGGTTATATAAATTATTTAACTATACGTCTGGTGAGAATAAGAATAGAGTTGAAATGAGAGATGTTCTACCAATAATAATTATGTCTGCTGCAGCTGATTCTATAAATCCATGTACATTTTCAGTTTTTACGGCACTATTATTAATAACAATAAGTTTAGTTGGGCTTAAAAAAATGTTTAAAGTCGGACTTGCATTTATAGTTGCTGTATTTATATCTTATACATTAATGGGTATAGGGTTAATCTATGTTTTAAAAAATATTCCCTATATAAAGACAATTATAGGGATTGCTGCAATAATAATTGGATGCTATTTATTATATACAAATATATTTATAAAATATAAGACACTTGAACCAAAATTCCTTAAGAAAAGAATAGAATCAATTATTGAAAGAGCTGTAAATCCATTGGGTTCATTTATCGCGGGAGTATTTATAAGTTTTACGCTTCTTCCATGTACAAGTGGGCCGTATTTTGTCGCTATGGCTGTAATATCAAGTCTATCCTATATAAATGCTATAATATTATTATTTACATATAATGTAATATTTATAGCCCCATTAGTATTGATATTTCTTGGAATATATTATTCTGTAATAAGGATTAAAAGTATAAAGAAGTTTAGAGCAAAAAATATTAAATATCTTAATATAGCGGAGGCATTATTATTAATATTAATAGGTATATATGTATTGTTAATTTAGTGGTATTTCATAAACTATAATAATTACCGACCATTATTTAAAATAGTATTCTCATAGGGGTTTTATATGAATTCTAATTTATCTAAGCAGCTTGTAATATTTATTGGTCCTGCCGGTAGTGGCAAGATTTCTCTTACATATTCTTATGGCAAATGGATAGAGAAGAGCCAGAATATACGTGTTGGATATGTTAATCTTGATCCCGCCGTAAAATATTTGCCATATAGATGTGATGTAGATGTTAGGGACTGGGTTAAAACTAGTGATGTTATGTTGAAATATAGGTTGGGTCCCAATGGAGCTCTGATTAAAAGTGTTGACATGCTTCTAAAATATAGAGATGAGATAGTTGCTAGAATAGCTAGATTAGATAAAAGTTATATATTAGTAGATACTCCAGGTCAAATGGAATTATTTTTATTTAGGAATACTGGTCCATTTTTCTTGGAATATTTTAGAAAAATAGGTGTTCCTATAGCTGTATTAATATTTGATCCAACGTTGACATATAGGATAATAGATGTTGTCGCATTGCAATTGATGTCGATGGTTGTACAGTTTAGATTGGGGATTGAAAGTATAGTAGTTATCAATAAAACTGATAGTAAAGATGCTTTTAATCTTTTAAATCTAATAAAGGATGAGAATAATATACCTAAAAGATTGAAAAATGAGGGTGGCATATTGTCTGAAATGGCTGAAGAATTCCATTATATCATTGAAAAGTATAAACAAGCTACACGGTTGGTGAAAGTTTCAGCTACCGCGCAAATAGGGATGGAGGAGCTTTATGATATATTACACGAAATATATTGTTCATGTGGAGATCTAACATAACATTACGTCTTAAAAATAGGGTTGAATTTTACCTTAATATTTTTATAATTAATTAAGTATATAGATAAAAACTAAATTATAATAATTTTCATCATGGTGTATTAGTGTGACAGAGAGGGATGACGAGCTTGTAATTATATATGATAGGAATAAGTGTACTGGATGCATGATGTGTATGATTGCCTGCTCCTATAAACATTTTGGTGTAGTTGATTTAAATAAGTCTCTACGTCAAATTAATTATAGCATAGAGGATGGATATTATTGTGCCTATTGTGTTCACTGTGATGATCCAATGTGTATGGCGTCATGTCCCAGTAATGCAATTTATATTGATGAGAAAAATTGGTGGGTTTTAAAGAATCAATATAAATGTATTGGATGCAAGAATTGTGTATATGCATGTCCATATTCAAATCCATGGTATGATGAGGTAAATGGAGTTACATGGAAATGTGATTTCTGCGATGGTAATCCGGAATGTGTGAGGGTTTGTCCTTCAAATGCAACTATAATAGTTACTAGAGGTGAGGCTAGAAAATTTTATTTCGAAAGATTGGTGAAAGCTTATGTCTAAAAAATATCCGTTAAGAAAGGATATCGTAAAACCACTTCCAGAAAGCTATGAGTATATTTATAATAGATTTATGGAGACTGGAAATGTTTATGTTGTTTCCAGAAGAATTAATGATATAAGAAATCGATTAAAGTTAGCTATTGAAATTTTCCCTAAACTTGACTTAAATGAAATTAAATTCTTAGACAAAACTTTAAGGAAAAATATAGATGTTTTGAGGAGGTTTTGGGAGAAATGAGGAGATATGCTATTTATTGGGGTTGTACAATAAGGGTTAGATATCCATCTGTTGAGAAGGCTGCAAAAATAGTTGCAGATAGACTTGGATTAGAACTTGTTGAGATGGATGGAGTTACATGTTGTCCATTGCCAGAAGTATTTAATATATTGTTGCCTGAGGCATGGAGAGTAGTTGGATCAAGAAATATTTCAATAGCAGAGAAGATGGGTTTAGATATTGTAGCAATATGTAATGGATGCTATGAGACGCTTCATAAGGTAAATGTATTTGTAAAGGAAAATGAGTTGGAGAGAGATAGGATTAATAAAATTCTGTCAAGGTATGGGAGAAGTTTTAAGGGAAATATTAGGGTTAAGCATATGGTTGAAGTTTTATATAATGATATTGGACTAGATAAGATAAAGGAGAATGTTGTTAGAAAACTTGATTTTAATATTGCTATACATCCCGGATGTAAACTCTATGAACGTGATGAAGAGATGCCAAACATGTTTAAAGAGCTTGTAGAGATCCTAGGCGGAAGAATAGTTGAATATGGTATTGAGAGACTCTGTTGCGGGATACCTTACAACTATGTCGATAGGGATAAAAGTTTGAGGGAGCGGGCATTGGTTAAGATAAAGGTTCTGGAGAAGTATAATACAGATGTTCTTACAACATTTTGTCCAGGATGTATGCTTCAATATGAATCTGTTCAAATAAGATATCGTAGAGAAATTTCTAGGAGAATTCCAGTGATAAATTATATGGAGTTACTTGCATATTCGTTTGGATTCGATTTGGATGAAATCGGTATCTATGTGCATAGGATACCTTTGAAAATGGGGGGATAGGATGTCTCGGATAAAGGAAGTATTGAATAAATATTCATATAAGGTAGAGTATAGAGATGATTGGAAACTTTTTAACGCATTGTTGAGGGAGGATAGAGATATATTGGATTTCTTCGATGAATTAGGTAATAAATTTAGGTTAATACATGTGTTTGGAGTTGACAGAGGATATAAGAATATAGAGCTAAACTATTTTATAGAATATCGTGGAGACAGTATATTAAATATAGTTTTAAAAAGATATTTATCTAAAGACAATCTTGAAGAGATTTCTATTGCAAATAAGGTGAAGCATGCGCTATGGCCTGAGAGAGAGTGTATGGAATTGTTGGGAGTAAAGTTTAATAATCATCCAGATCCTCGACATCTATTCCTACCCTATGATTGGCCTGAGGAATCAAAAGATTTTACAAAAATAGATACGTCTAACTCGAAAATATCACTAATATCTATAGGTCCGTATCATCCAGCACTCATTGAGGGAATATTTCTCAGAGTAAAATTGAGTTCAGATAAGATTGTAGAGGATGTAGATATTAAACCAGGCTTTAGTCATCGTGGTATAATGAGGCTTGCTGAAGAAAGAAATTATTGGCAAAACATTGTTTTAATTGAAAGGATTTGTGGTATATGCAGTATGGCTCATACAACATGTTATGTAAATGTTGTTGAGAGACTTTTTAATGTAAATCCACCGCTTAGAGCAAAGGTTATAAGAGTATTGGTTTCAGAGTTAAATAGAATACATAGTCATCTACTGGCCTTAGGTTTACTTGCAGATATAGCTGGTTTCACAAATCTGTTTTTAGATACATGGAAAATAAGGGAGCATGCAATGAATTCTATAGAAATTATATGTGGAAATAGAGCTAGCGAAGGTATAAATACTATTGGCGGTGTTAGGAGAGACTTATCTGAGGCGAAGATAAAGGGTGTTAAGAACGAGTTAGAAAAAATTATTAGAGGGCTTCCTCAACTATATGATAGGTTTAATGGGATAGGGATTAGAGATAAATTGGAGGATGTAGGTAAGATATCATATGCATCGGCTGTTAAGTGGGGTGTTGTAGGTCCACCTGCACGTGGAGCTGGTGTAAAGAGAGATGTTAGAAAGGATTTTCCATATGATGCATATAATGAATTTCCATGGAATCTTGTTTCAGAAAATAGCGGCGACGTGTTTTCAAGGGTGTTGGTTTGGTTTGGAGAACTGAAGGAGTCTTTAGATCTATGTAACCAATGCTTAGATTTCTTGGAGAAAAATGATGGAGAAATTGTTAATGAGTCATTCTTACCAGTAAATGGTGAGGCTTATATGAGGGTTGAGGCTCCCCGAGGAGACTTATTCTACTATATTGTTGGGGGTAAACCGATTTCTCAGATAAATATGGGTGGTGTAAAGCCTATAACACTCGTTATTAAAACTCCAACATATACTACTATTCCAGTTCTGAATGAAATTTTGATTGGAAGCAGGGTCGAGGAAATCCCAATAATACTTGGAAGCTTAGACCCATGTATAGCATGCCTGGATAGGGCAATAATTATAGATAAATCTGGTAGAAAATATTCCTATAATTATATTTCTATGAGTGAGTTTAGTAGAAAATGTAGTAGATTGGGGGATGAATAATATGGTGGAAAGAGTTCCTGAAGACTATAGAGGGATGATAACTATAGATGAAAAGCTTTGTACACTTTGTGGTGCATGTGTAAGCGAATGTCCTTCATGGGCTATAGAAATATTTTTTGAAGAGGATATAGGATATAGAATATTTTATGTCGATAGATGTACATTTTGTGGTAGATGTGTCGACGTATGTCCTGAAGATGCTTTAAAAATGACATCTAAATATATTTTATCTCATATTTCAGGTGAGGAGATAGATGAAAAGATTTCGAAGAGGCTTATAAAATGTATTAATTGCGGAAGACATTTTATAACTAAAGAGCATATAGAATCTATAAAAAGATTTATGGAGGAGAAGCTGGGTGACAAAAAGGATATAATTTTGAGGGACTTCGATAAATATGTTTTAATCTGCGACGAATGCAGAAGGAAGATGGTTTATGGAGAAAAATATCATCCTGGAAAATATATGGTGGGTGTATAAATGGAGAGAGTAAAAATTTTACATCTATATACGGGTGGATGTAATAATTGTGATATAGAGATATTTGCAACACTATTACCTAAATTTGGTTTAGAAAGATTAAATGTCATGTTTACGCATGATCCTAAGGAGGCAAACATAGTGTTGATTACAGGCCCGGTTACAAAGCAGATAAAACCAATGTTTCTTGAAAAATATAACATGGTTCCTAAGCCGAAGGTTACGATTGCCATTGGTTCCTGTGGACTAAGTGGGGGAGTATTTTATTCCAAGAAATATAAGGGATATTCTATAGCTGGGCCTTCGAATAAATTCATACCTATAGATATACATGTTCCAGGCTGTCCTCCCCGACCTGATGCAATCCTCAAGGGATTCCAATTAGCTATAGATAAACTTAAAGAAATTTTATAATTTCTATTTCCTTTACTCTGTAAACTTTTATACAGGATATTGGGTACTTGAAAAATTAAATAGTTTGTTAAGATAAATATATTTGGGGAAAAGTTATGATCGAGGAAAAGATAATATATTTTGTGGAAAAGAGAATTGAAAACACAGATAAAGTATTAGAATATGTAAAGGAGTATGCGCTAAAAAATAATATTGATACCATAGTTATTGCATCTACCGGTGGTGCTACAGCTAAAAGGGCCTATGAAGTACTTGGTGAAAACTTTAAACTTGTGATCGTTACTCATGAAGCATGGTTTAGGAGGAATATAAAGCAAGAATTTGATGAAAAAATCTATAATGAACTGGTAAGTAAAGGTGTAAAAATAGTTACTGCGGCACATGCATTTAGTGGTGTTGATAGAGCTATTGCGTCAAAATATGGTGGATGGAGTCAAGCAGGATTAATAGCAGATATATTAAGATTGTTCTGTGAAGGAGTGAAAGTATGTGTAGAAATAGTAATAATGGCAGCCGATGCCGGAGTTATACCGATTGATAGAGATATTATAGCTATAGCTGGAACAGGTAGAGGTGCTGATACAGCATTAGTCATAAAACCAGCGACATCTAGAAGACTATTTAGTCTTAAAATAAAGAAGATTCTGGCAAAACCCCTATACTAAAATTAAAATTTTCTTTTTAAAGGAGTTTTGTCAAAATCCTTGTCATTTGAAATTATTTTATTTATTCCCATTCTAATAGCAGTTGCTAAATGCAAGGAATCTTCATAATCTAAATCATATTTTTCCATAAAATTTAATGCATTTATCATATCATTAGATTCTAATGGTTCTAGCGATAATCCTCTAAGAGAGTTTATCGCGTAAATAATGTCTCTTATAAAGTTTATGTCATTCAACGTTTTCCCTAAAAGTCCAGCAATAACTACTATTATTTCATATATAGTTAGAGTAGATGTAATATAGCTTCCCGGAATAGCTCTCTCCATTCTCTTAATCCAATTATATGCAGTTTTACCAAATATTGGATGATTTCCAAGCCAATATATAAAGACGTTAACGTCTACGTATTTCTTTTCATCCACCATTCTTTAACAGCCTCCTCAATAAATTTATCTAAATCTCTCGGCCAGTTTTTAATCTTAAATTTACCCAAATATTTATCGGCAATCGATTCTAACGGCTCAATTATTATGGTATTATTTTTAACCCAAATCTTTACATATCCTCCCTTCTTTAACCCAATTTTCTCCCTGAGATGTTTTGGAACAACTATTCTTCCCCTATCATCCATTCTAACTACTGCAATCATAGTTAACCCATTAATATAATATAGCCCACAAAATATAAATTATTCCCATTAAACAATTTCTATTTTCCCTCTACCTCCTTTCTTTAAATAATATGAACGCCATGTATGATCATAGGGACATCTCCATTCATCGTATAGCTCGCCATTTATTACACCGATATTTTTACCCACAACATATATATCGGTAGATGCCTCTATATATTTTCCACTTAAACATATTTTCGCCCTACCTTCTCTACCAATTTTCACGTAGATATTCAATATATTATTATCTATCTCTATTATAAGGCGTATTAAAGCTATAGGATTTCCAGAAAGCTCTCTGAGATCTGCTATTATAAAATATTCTTCATTACTTTTTTCAACCTTAATATCTTTCACAGCCACGGTTGATAGATCTCCATTTTTAAAGAACGATGTTAAAGACACCAAATGTTCCTTTACTTCAGATGATCCAGAACCATTTACGAGCATTTCAACATTATCTATATTTTCTCTATAAACTCTATGATCATGGGCTGAAAAAACATATTGCAAATTTATTGCATACTTTAATGCTAAATATGCAAATATTCGCCATTGAGTAAATAGATGATGAGAAAATACTATTTTAACTCTATCATCTTCATGCAATTTCCTCCTCAACCATAACGTATCGCTGGTAGATATAAATGTATGAGATGTTTCAGAAATTATGTGGTCTTCGTTATATGTATCAAATGCTATAAACTTATAATCCCCTATATTTATACTCCAAAGCCTTTCAAACCAATTGTAGAATTCATAGTGTCCTGGATCGATATCATGGTTTCCCTTCACCCAAAGCATATTAGGAACCTCTTTAAATATATTCCATACATTTTCAAACCAGCTATCATCCATATCACTACCCCTATACTCGCCTGAACCATTTATTAAATCTCCGAGTAAAAGACTGAAGGTAGGATTAATTATCTTCATAGTTGAGGCAATTGAATAAAGTCTATTTTCCGGAGATTTTTCTGCATGCAAGTCTCCTATCCAAGCCAGAGTAAAGGGTTTAATAGAAGGTATAACGGCAATCAATCTGGATAAAGTTTCAATTCCTCCCTGTATTTTCCGATATTTTCCATGAATACACCATGTTGTAGGATCTATATAGAGAATTGATGAAGGATCGCATTGAAGAGGACTTCCAACAAATCTATATTCTCCCGTCTTCAATCGAAAGATATTCATGAATTAATACACTAATCACACTATTAAAAAACTTTATCTCCAAATAATATTACCTGGAATAAAATCAATGGCTAGATTAAGGATATATCCTCTTTCCGGGATGTTTAATAATAGAGCCTCCTAGGAATATTATTAATAGAGCTAATATTATTAGGCTGATGATTATTATTTGTATAAAAAGTTCTTTTATTTTTTCCCTATTCATTTTAATTCTTATTATCTATTTTACTTTAAAAATCTTCCATTATCTTCTGATGTTGGAAGCTTTCGTACATTTTCACTAAGCCATCCTATTCTATCGACTTTTCTTACATCAAATTCTGGGACATAAGGTTTAATATCCAGAAGAGGTGTTCCATCCACTATATCTATATCCTGAATATAAAGCATATTTCCCTTAATTTTAATGAGACGTACAACCGAAATTCCTATTGGATTAGGTCTACATGGAGCCCTTGTTGCAAAAACTCCATGCAACTTATCATCCATATATGGCTTTACTCTTAATAACATCTTTTTAATTAAATGAAAGTGATATATTAGGATAATATGGGAAAATCCTTCAAGGTCTTTTAATCCTTCCACGTATTCTGGAAATATTTCAACTATTCCTTTAATACCTTTAGCAACTGCGGACTGTATAGGAACCCCCTTAGGATCTTTAAATGGAGAATGAATAATTCCTATAGGCCTATATACTATTTCAAGCATATCACTCACCTCAATTGCCTTATAATCAAGTTTATCCATTACAGATCATTATCAATAATATTATAGAAAAATATTATTCCTATTATAATTTTAGGAATTTTGCCGTAAAAACTTGGCACATACTATAATGAGAAATATATAGCCTAATCATACTGCTCGCTAAACTCAAATAAGAGTGAAACATACTAGTAGAGTAATTGCTATTTATTAAGTGACATATTATAATAAATTTTAAAATGAGAGTCCTATTAACTTATTGTTGCAACCAACTTTGACTTGATGGGTTCGAACAAAACGAGAGGGTTCTCGGGCATACTATTATTTTACCTCCTTTTGGTATTCGAAGTAGGAATAAATGATAGTATAAGCTACAGCCAAAAATTCAGGGACAAGAATGAAAAATAACGCATAGTTCTGGAAAAATACTCCTATAAAAGCGATTACTCCAGCAATCTTAAACAACTTTCCACCAATTTTATGAGTTTTCTCCCAAACTTTTTCGTTGCTTAAAGTCCAAGGAGTCCTAATTCCAATAAACCAGTTTCTCTTTGCATTTTCACAGAGTACGCCAATATAGAAAAACAAAATTCCAATGCTAATTGGCATGATTATATTAGGACTTATTTTGATTCCGAGATTCCAGAGAATTACATGAAATTGTATTGAGAGCATATAGATAAAAAACAAAACGACAAGTCCATCATAATATTTTCTAAATTTTTCAATGTTTGCTTTCAAGGGATCTATTCTAGGGATAGCAGTGAAAAGTAAGGCGAGTCCAACAAGAGTAATGGGAATTAAAAACAATCCCCAGAATTTTGACATATAACCATCTGCTTGTCCCTGTGCATTCCAATGTGATACCATTTTCTCCGGCATTTGAGGATAAATATAAATACTAACGATAAAGGAGAACAGAATTATCCCTATAATGATTATTCCACTTTTTCTCATATTCATGATTAGAACCACCCAATATTTAAATATATTTTGCTCTAAAGGCTAGCAATCGGTCTGTTATCCACCTTTTCTCAGCTTATATCCCTTATATTTCGTAGCAAACACTTTTCATAAATTTAGAAAACATATATTTAAATTTTTCTTAAGGCGGGGAGCATTTTTCATAATTCTGTAGTCTTGGTATTAAGTAAGTGGTGGCTGAGAAATGGCTATAAGGCTTTAGGCGAAGAATTTCTGCTAACAAGTATTTCAAGCAATTTTTATTCTTACCCTCTTACTCAAATAAAAGTATATCAACGATGAGAAATGTTTACTTTACTTTGAAATTCTTCTACGAGAACTTTCTTAATGAGAGATTTGACGAAAAACTGCCATCAGCTAAAAAGAGTTTGAGCGGAATATTTCAAGCTTAGTAAAGAATTCGTTAAACTAAGTTAGCGAAGTCAGTTTTCAATAAACAGAGATAAAACCTAACGATTTTAATTTTTCATCATTAACAATAAGTTAACAGAATCAAAATGAAAATTATCTTATATATTTATCTAACCTTAAATCTTTCCCCTGAATTATTCCATGAGTTTTAAGCCATTTCTCTACCTTCCCTCTTTCTCTCAGTTCCTTTAATTTTTTAACAAGATTTTCACATAATTCTCTAAGATTATTCTTACTATTCATACTATAATTTTGATACGGAATAATTCCATAAGATAAATATTGAATTAACTCTATCGTTTTATCAAGATTTATCTTACCCAGCACATAGTTGCTAACAATATCTTCTATAAGTGAAATCATTTCTTCGGCATCTCTTCTTAAGACTCTTTTAAATGAGATTGGTCCAGGTTTCATATTCAGCCTTATATTTTCAAGCGAATATTTTCTCTCTCCAATTGTTTCGGGTAAATATTTCTTTATCTGAACATCCAGTGGAATAGTTTTTCTAACATGTCTTGCAGCAGGTTTTGTGTATGGACCAATAGATTTAAATGCTTTTAATGCAAGCCTGTCTGCTTCTCCATAAATATATTCACGCCATTTTTCATTATGTTTAAACGAGGATGGATTGGTCCATGAAATATCGAACAAATCTATTTCCTCTGGCTTAAACACTATACAAGCTACATCTAGCTTACGATGAAGACTTAAAGGTATTGTAAAAACTCTCTCTGAGGATCCATTAGATTTTCGACCTTAATATTTGTCTTCATTTTCCTATTCATTTCTCCAATACGTTTCTTTACATTCTCTAAAACATATTGAACAAAACTATATGATAAATCGATTGGATGAATTTTTCTAAGAACTTTTTCCGAAAAAGCTTTTTCATGTACATGTATATGTACACCGTTTCCAGACCATTTTAAATAGACAGAATTAACTACGTTATTTCTCTCAAGGAAATCTATAATTATCCTAGCAATATTGAGAGTTTTCTCCCATAAATCATATCTACTGTCAATATCCCATGTAGGAGTTCTTGCAACAACATTACCCCAATAATTTAATGCATCATCCGGGTTTTTAAGAACTTTATAAAGATTTGCCGATCCATAAAATGTTCTGGGGAGGAGCCCCCCAAACCTTTTAATAATATATATTATATCCTTCTCACTCCTAAACTGCAGAGGCTTAGATCTAATATACCTGATTAAGATAAATCGATCATCTCTCATTTTCTTACTGCAGTGAATAGCTATCCATCTATTTCTAGCGTATTCGTACATCTCTTTCCTAACATATTCCTGACTATAATATTTAAATACGTCTATTGTCAAGCTTATACACCTATAGATAGAATTTTCCTAAATCCAAGCCTTAAACCTATATCAGAAAAATTTTTTGAGAAAGATATGTATGCCTGATTTAAATCGAACTTAGAGTCAATAATGTATTTTACAGTAGTCCAGATAAATGTGTCAAGCCTCAGGGGAGGAACATTTATTCTAGAACAAATATAATTCCATATTCTTCTAATTTCATTAGCATATTTTTCTCTTAAAATTCTTGCGTATAGACCAACATTATTCATATCAACATTATTTTTAAAAACTTTACTTAAAATTGAAAATATGCATACACGATAGTCTACTGGAATAGGTATGGACATTGGAATATTGATCAATATATTATATGCTTTTAATACATAATAAAACATCTTTATAGAGAATGATATAGTCTTACCCATTAAATTTGTCTCCATATTTTTGGCTAACATATTTCTAAAAGACAATAAGTTTCTGGAATATATATTAAAATCTCTTTCCAACAATGGGATAACTCTATCAATATATCTATGTATTCTCCTAATCTTCTTATCTTTAAACCTCAGCATACTAGGACTATTCTCCACAAATTTAAGTAAAATTTCATCTACATCATAACGATAATTTTTTAATGCATATTTTTTAAAATAAATCCAATGATTTTCACCTCTAGTAGATAGTAGATAGCTTACCAATGCTATACCGACCACTATTATAGAAAGCTTTTTGACATTATAGTAATTTGAGAGTTCTTTAATAACAATATATTGTATATCCCTTTCTTCAAACAAATCTATCTTACTATCTATATTAATATTCCTAAAAATTTCCACCAACCTGTCTGCTCTAGAATAATCTGGAAAAAACTTCATATAGGTCATCGACAAACATTTATTCATTCACTAATCTAATAATATTGATATTGTGGTTATAAATATGATTTCAACTATAAATATAGGTAAAAATGGGCTAAGTAAATCAGTTATTGAAGAGATAAAGAGAAGATTGGAAAAGGAGAAGATAGTTAAGATAAGAGTTTTAAAAAATTCTCCGCTAAGAGAAATATATGATAAGAAAACTATAGGCGAAGTTATAGTCAGCAATACAAACTCTATATTATTAAAAAACATTGGATATACCTATATCATTAAAAGGAAGAAGAAATAGGTTTAAATATAAATTCAATAAAGAATATTTGATGATGAAATAAATAGTTAATGAATAATGAATGACCGGATGCTCTCTGATTAATCTATATAATATTAACTTATTTTTCCAATAAGATATATAATTTCTAATTTATTGTAGGCTAAAGAAAATACTTTGCGTTTCCCTTTATTTTAGTGGAATATTCTTCATGTATATAAGTAGATAAACTTATATACATAAAAGCATATATACATATTTATGAGGAGAACAACCATATTGTTAGATGAAAAATTATATGAAAAATTGATCGAAGAAGCTATTAGAAAGTATGGTACAGCTAAAAAACTTTCAGCCATAATAAATGAAAAATTAATGATTATGTATGAGTTAGCAGATTATAAGGAGAAATCTATTGTAGATGAAACATTTGGTATGTGGAAGGAATTAAAACTTTCTGGAAAAGAATATGTAAAAAACATTAGATCTGAAAGTGAAAAACGGTTAAAAAAGATGGGATTGTGAAAAAATATCTATTTGATACTTCGATAATTATAGATCATCTACGTGGAGTGGAGGAGGCTAGAAAATGGATAGAAATGGTTAAGAAAAATAAAATATTAGGCATAATTTCTGTAGTTACCGAGGCAGAACTTCTCTCAGCTAAAAGATGTGAAAACTACGTTGAAAGAAAAAGAATATCAAATCTAATTAAAATTTTCAAGAAAGAAGAGTTAAATAATAAAATTGCGAGAAAAGCGGCTGAATATAGAAGAAAATATGGTGTTAGTATGCTTGACTGTATTATAGCTGCAACTGCATTTTTCCAAAGAGCTATAATTCTCACCAAAAATATTGAAGATTTTAAAAGACTACCTATAAAATATATAGATCCTTATCCTTAATTACCTACAGTTTATATAACTATATTAATAGTTAAAGTCAAAATTGATTAACATATCCAATTTACTATGAATTTATATTCATCAATACCTATATCTAATTATCAATTCTTTTCCCGAAGATGCTGATTTCTGTGCCATTTCGCCTATAACCTGAGCTCTATATCCATCTATTTCATTTACAGCTGGTTTAACGTCACATTGGATACAGTTTAAGAAATATGTATCTTCTCTTCTAAAAGCATTCCATTTCTCATATTCAATAGGCTGGTTATTAAGAAATATTTTATTTTCTTTTACAAGCAGTGTTCCCTTAGAGCCCACTATACCAGCATCTCTTGTATTTGATTTAGAACATATGCTTGAAATTAGTGTAACTATAGAGTTATTTTCCATCTTTAGCAGATATACCATATTATCCTCATAATCTATATCCTTTAACACAAGCCTATTAGAAAATGCAAATATTTTCATCGGCTCTCCCATTAACCATCTTATTACATCTATTTCATGGACTGTTTGCTCAAATATACCTGAATTAAGAGTCCTCTTTAATCTCCAAGAGCCAGCACCATATCTAAATGGAGCTCTCACATCTAGAAACCATGCATTCACAATATCTCCTAGAATATTTTTATCTAAAATCTCCTTTATCTTCACATATAATGGATGGAATCTTAGTACAAATCCCATCATAAATATTATTCCATTTTTCCTAACAATTTTTACCGCCCGCTCGGCTTCATCAGCATTCATAGATAAAGGCTTTTCACAAAAAATATGTTTACCCTCTTCAGCAATTTTTTCAATTAAATTAAGATGCGTAAATGGAGGTGTACTTATAAACACTACATCGACACTTTTTAAGAGATCCTTAAGACTTTTAAATTCTTTCACATCAAGCTTCTCGGCAACATTTTTTCTAGCTTCTTTTCTTATATCATAGATTCCAACAAACCTACATATATCTTTAAGAATCGCTACATGATGGGATCCAACTCCTCCAACCCCGATTACACCGACATTTAAATCAAACATTATAATCCCAAATTATGAGATAATTATTATAACCATTAAATATGTTTCTCAAATATTAAGATAAATAGACCGATAAATCTAGTCATTTACTAAATCTTCCCCGGGTTCTAATTTCTGCCAGTCTCTTCCTAGCTGTTTCCAGATCTCTATATACTGCATATATTGTTTCACGATTAATCTTCCATCTATTTCCGCAATAAACACAGGTCTTATTCTTCTGCGGCATTCTAACTATCTGAAATCTCCCACATTTAGGACACTTGACAATACTCCAGGCTTTCATATAAATCTATATA